>JBBSXH010000098.1:0-2416 GCA_038045865.1 Nanobdellota archaeon | reverse complement strand
ATATTAAAATAATAAAAGATGAAGTAATCTATAAATTAATAGAAAATTTATTAAAATTCCAAAAAGAAAAAAGAGATGAAATAAAAAGAGAAAAATTAATGTCTCTTGCAACAATCTGCAAATTAAAAATACTTCCACAATATGTTTTTCATAATAGTAATCCTGCTGTGTTTGGAGTTAAAGTTGAAGCAGGAAAATTAAAACATAATACTAATTTAATAGATAATAATGGAACAGATATAGCAAAAGTAAAAGAAGTTCAAGAAAATCAACATAAAGTAGCAATAGCAGAACAAGGAAAAGAAGTTGCAATATCACTTCCAGGAATTAATTTTGAAAGACAATTAAAAGAAACCTCTGAACTTTATTCAAATTTATCAGAACATCAGTTTAGAGAATTTAAAGAAAACAAAGATATTTTATCCAGAGAAGAAATCCAAACTCTGCAAAAGATTGCAGAAATAAAACGAAAAAAGAAGGCGACTTGGGGAGTGTAAATTTTAATAAATAAAATAGGCACACAAAAAATTTATGCTACTAATCCATGTTTATTAGAATAATATTCGCTTTGATGATATGCAACTTCTCTACTAAGATTAACACAAAAATCACCTAACACTTCTTGCTGTGAATTTCTTATATTTTTAAAATCTCTTAAATCTTTTGATACTAAATTTATTTGTAATAAAACATCATCAAGATTTTTATCTTCCCAATATTTTTCAAAGTTTTTTCTAGATGAAATTGCATAAGCTAAAACAACAGAATTATCTAGGAATAATGCTATAGGTTCTTTTCCTTGTGTTGCATTATCAAGTAATTTTGATAAATATTTAGCAGGTTCATCTCCAGTATCTCTCCCAGAGATATAATTATCAATATCTATTGCGACTTCTGATGCAAGCATAGCTAAAGAACCATTTCTTAAATCAAATCTTTTTATCCAATCTTCATAAAACATAATCTTAGAACCATATTATGATTTAAAAAGTTATCTGTGGTATATAATATAAATAGATAATTTTATGTATTTTTAGATTATATAATTTAAATAATATGGTTTATAAAGAAATTAAGATACATTATTAAATGTACAAAATATTTACAGCTAATAAAAAAACAGAAAAAATATTGCAAGAATATGTTTCTCAAAGACAAGATATAAAAAATAAATTAGATTTATTGAAAATAAATCCAAGAAAATATAATGGAGCACATCCTCTTCATGGAAGATTAAAAGGAAAATGGACTTGTTGGTTTGGTTCAAATATAAGAGCTATTTATAGTATTAATGACTCAGAAGAAATAATTATTATAGAAGCAGTAGGAACACATAAAATTTATTAAAATTAATATTTGAATTCTTTTATCTTACCCTTTTTTATATTTCTCTCGCTTTCAACAATCTGATTAAAAACTTCCTTGTTTTCTACTATTTCTTTTTCTTCAAGCATCCTTATTTTATCTCTCATTGCTTCTCTTATAAATTCTGTTTTAGTGGTATAATTATGTTTTTTCATAACTTTTACTATAGCATTTAAAAAATTACCTTCAAGTTTTAAGCTTATATTTTCAATACTACCAAGTAATACCAAGTAGTATTTAAAACTTTCTAGAACAATAATTATTATACAATTACTAAGAAATGCTCATTAAATTATCAAATCCTAAGGTTTAAAAACCCTTTTCATTATTCATATTTATTAAATAACTGACACTTAAATTAATAATAAACAATACTTAAAACTCTTGAGCAAATAAGATTAAGTTAAATCAAATAAGCCAAAGTGAATAAAGTATTTAAATTATTAACAGATAAGATATCAAAATAATAAAAACAAGAAAATGCCATTCAAAATAAACATATCAAAGAACGGAAAAACACTAAAATTAGAAACAGAAAACGAAGTTTTAGTAGGCAAAAAGATAGGAGAATCTTTGAAAGGAAAAGAAATTTCTGAAGATTTAGACGGATATGAATTAAAAATAACAGGAACTTCTGATGATGCTGGTTTTGCAGGAAAACAAGGTTTAGAAGGAATAAGATACCATAGAGTTTTATTATCAAAAGGTTTTGCAATGCACGATAAAAGAAAAGGTGTTAGATTAAGAAAAACATTAAGAGGAGAAGAAATCTCATTAAAGACTGCTCAAATCAATACAATAGTTGTAAAAGAAGGCCACAAAAAGTTTGAAACATTATTGCCTAAAAAAGAAGCAAAAGCAGAAGAAGCAAAGAAAGAATAAAAATTTATTTCTGATTAATTTACCTACTAAATTTGTTAATATCTTGCAAATTCTATCACGGCTATGGCTTTAATTTTTAAGCTATGCAGATGATTTTCAAGCTTAATGAATATCTTACATAGATGATATGAGAATTCTCTAAACGAAAATTAGATTAAAGCCTTCGGCT
>JBBSXH010000097.1:3007-5946 GCA_038045865.1 Nanobdellota archaeon | reverse complement strand
TCTTTAAGAGATACTTTTAAATAGAGAAAGTTTATTCTAATTAAGCAAAACAAGTTTTAAGCTTAATTATTTTTCTTATTGGTAATGTTATAATCTCAATCGATAGGTTTCATCATATTCAAAGTGGTTGAAAAATAATCTCTGATTTTTAACTTAATATTTCTCATCCTTCTGATTCTTACAAATATATTAAACAAAACTAACTTTCTTCACCTAATAATAGTAAAAGCATCTTTTAAAATATTTTTCTGAAAATATAAATTTTCCGACGGAAAATTAATGATATCCTATATCAACAAAAAGCTTAAATACTCTCTATCTAATATAAAATTAAAATAAGGAGATGATGAAATGCCAAAAGATGATTCAATGGATGATGACGAGTTGAGCCTCGTCGATTTAGATTTAGAGGACGACGAGGTATAATCTTTCTTTTTTCTTTTTTTGTTTTTAATGAGGATAGAAGAAGATGTGTTGTTTTATATAAAATTCAGCAGGATAAATCCAATCTGAATTTCTTTTTCTTTTGATAATGTTATGAGAATAATTAATGGAAAATTTAACAAGAAGTTTTGCAGATGAAATGTTTTTATTAACTCTTAAAAAAATAATTTATTTCCTACTCAAAAAATCTCCAACCACTTTGTATCTCATCACCAACATTTAGAATAGAGAGATATTAAAAAAAATCTCAAAAATAAACTAAAGTGAAACTAAATTAACTTTTGTATCAGTATCAACAAAGTTTGTAGCAATTAAATTACTACATCCTAAATTATCACAACCTTCAATCATTTTAGGTGTTGCAGTTCCATCAATTGCAATTATATAAGGTGCTTCATCTAATGTTAAAGAATATAATTTTGCTAGAGGAATTTTTCTGATTCTTTCTAATTTTTCATTAAAAACCATTGCCCCTCTGCTTCCAACAAGATTATTTAATTGTTCTTGAATTTCATGTTTTTCTTTAGAGGTCATTTTTTTGATTTCTCTGACAGCATGTTTTTTTTCAGGTTCTACTCTTTCTACTCTCGTAGGTTCTAAAGGCATTCTATCATTAGATTCATATCTTCTTTCAGGAGTATATTCTCTAACTCCTCTTCTTCTAAGAGTATCAAGATATTCACTGACTTTTATCTTTTTTCTTAAAGCTTGAAGTATTTCTTTACCCATCAATTCTTCAACTTCTTTTCCTTCTGGAGCCATCGCAATAAAATCTATTTTTGCCTGGTCAGTTACATTTTTTATAATAAGATTTCCACCCCTATCTCCATCAACAAACAAAATAACTTCTGGTTTTTCCCTGGAAAGTGTTTTGATTGTTTCAGGCAAGTTCATTCCATTCATTCCAATAACATTTTTAATTCCATTTTTTAAAAGATTAACAACATCTGCTCTTCCTTCAACAATAATTAATTCATCACCTGAAAGGTCTCCGCACGGAAGATTTTCAGTTCCATAAGTTTGCATTCTAGCAACTCTCGCAGAAGTTTTTATTTCATCACTCATCTCACTCATTTCTTTTCCAGAACTTCCTAACCCTTCCATTAGTTTTTTTGCTCTTTCTAAAATAAAGTCTCTTTTACTTCCTCTTACATCTTCAATACTTTCAATAAATATTTTAGTATCACTTGGTCCTATTCTTTCAATTGTTTCTAATGCAGCAGCAATTATTGTAGTTTCTGTCTTGTCCATAGCAGACGGAACTTCTATTTCTCCTGATGTTTTTCCACCTTCAGAATTTGTAGTTACTTCTATTCTGCCTATTTTACCAGATTTTTGTAATTCTCTCATTTCTAAATCTTCGCCTAACAAACCTTCTGTTTGTCCGAACACAGCTCCGATTATGTCTGGTTTTTCTACAGCTCCTTCTGCCTCGAATTTAGCATGAATTATGTATTTTATAGATACAGGACTTATTTTTGCCATTTTTGATTTTTTGTTATTTAGTTTATTTTACACCAACGATTTGTTAATAATATAATACCCTCTTATCCGCTTGAGCACATAAGCCAAAGCGATTTAGTTTTGTAATTACTAAAGGTATCAGTTTATTATTGATATTGGTTTATTTATTTTAAAAGTTCTAAGAATTATCTAAGATTTTTTCGTTCTGTTCGTATTTTCTTTCTTTGTTTATAGTTTTTCTTTCTTCTATTCTAAAAAATTAACTATGAAATATGAATAGTGATCTAATCTTGTGGATAATACTTATTATCTCTTAATATTCTTAGATAAGTCCTAAAAGGTTTATAAATCTTTGGATGAGTTTTTAGTATCAATAAATTCTAATCATTTTGGATTTAATTTTTCAAGTGAAGCAATTAATCATCAAACTAATCAATTAATTTCAAAGCGAATTATCTTAAAGATTATTAACTTGTATTCTTAATTGTTTAACAAAAGCCTTTAAAAATAAGAGATAATTAGTTTATTCATGATATTTAAAAGAGGTTTCAGGCATATTCTTGATTATGGGCATTATAATACAATGCAAAAAAGAGTTGGATTGGCTCTTTTAATATTATTAATTTCTTTAGTTATTTTTTCTGGATATTTTCTTTTTATTTATGCAAAGCCTGTTTTAAATGCTGAAGGATTTGGAAATGCTATGGTAAATTGCAATCATGTTTCTTGGATTAAAGAAGATGCACAAGCATCTTGGCTTTACACAATAAAAGGAAATGCTCGAGGAGATGCATGTAATATTGAAGTTAAATTATTAAAAATGAAAGAAGGAACTTTAGATAGTGAGAAATTACAGGGAATGAAGATGTTATGTGTTCAAGGCAAGGGAGATACTCAGTTTCCTGAAAAAGATATTTCTAAGTGTTCAGGTGAATTAAAAGAACAATTGCAGGAATTAATCATCCAAAGAATGCATAGTTATATTCTAGAGAACTTTGGTGAAATCAAAGCAGAGTTTAAAGGGGCGTAAA
>JBBSXH010000097.1:0-2907 GCA_038045865.1 Nanobdellota archaeon | reverse complement strand
AGTTATATTCTAGAGAACTTTGGTGAAATCAAAGCAGAGTTTAAAGGGGCGTAAAAAAGAGATTTTTGTTAGTAATGTTAAGGGTATTAAAGTTTTGTAGATGATTAGCAAGTGAACAAGAAGAACATCAAAAATAACTTAATCTTTTCTCACAAAACTTATTCTTAATAAGATATTAGAAATTGTTATAAAAATATTAACAAGTTCAGGGGTTTATTAATAATGTTTAACATCAAAAATCTGAATATTTTTGTGGCTAAAAAATCACAACAGAAAACCTTAAATAAGCTTTAAGGCTATTATTTTTGGTAGCAGGTGATACCTTTAAGTCTTCGGACACACCGCAATGTATCCCAGCTGTGTTGAACACTGGGGTTTATAATTATGAAAAAGATTTGTGTTTATATTGATGGTGCTAACTTTTATGGGGGATTGACTTCTATAAACAAAAGATTTAGTGATACTAAATTTGATTTTCAAAATTATATTAATTATCTTGTTAAAAAAGACAAATTGATTAGAATTTATTATTATAATGCTTTAGTTAAAAAAAAGATTAATGAAAAAATTTGGGAGAAACAAATTAATCTTTTTAATAGACTACGTAAAATTCCTAAATGCAAAGTTAGTCTATGCACAAGAAAATCTAGATTGAATATCTTAGGAGAAGAATATCACACTATTAAAGGAGATGATATATTCTTAGCTTTAGATATGATAGAAGATTGCTATAATAATATATTTGACAAAGCTATTTTAATTTCTGGTGATGGGGATTTTACTGAATTATTAAAGAGAGTTAAGAAAAAAAATAAAGAAATTGAAGTTTGTTATTTTGAAGATTGTATTTCAGGAACATTATTAAAACAAGCAAATGATATTAGAGTATTAAATAAAAAAATTGTGAATAGATTTTTTTGGAGGGAAAAAGAAATAATATCATGAAATTCAAATCAATTAAATTCGGTCCAGCAGGATTAGGTAGTGTTGAAGAAGCAGTTTCTAATTTAGAAGCATATCATGAATTTGGGTTAAAAGCTTGTGAGATTGCATTTACTTATGGAGTTTATATTAAAAGTGAGAAGGATATTAAAAAAATCAGAAATGCTTCTGAGAATTTAGGAATAAAACTATCTATTCATGCTCCTTATTTTATTAATCTTAATTCAGATGATAAAAAGAAAATTGAGGCAAGCAAAAAAAGAATTTTAGATTGTTGCAGAGTTGGAGAAGAATTAGGTGCTTATCTTGTTGTTTTTCATCCTGGATTTTATGGTAAAATGAGCAAAGAAGAAACCTATGAGAATCTAAAAAAAGAAATAATTGAAATTAGGGAAGAAATAAAGAAAAACAAATGGAAGATAAATATTGCAGCTGAAACAACAGGCAAGGTTAATGTTTTTGGGAGTGTTGAAGAAATTGCTCAGTTGGTTAAAGATACAGGATGTAGTTTTGTTCTTGATTTTGCTCATATTTTAGCAAGAGAAAAAAAGGTTGATTATAAAAAGATAAAAAAGTTATTCCCAGGAAAATCATGGCATTGTCATTTTTCTGGAATTGAATATGGAGAAAAAGGTGAGAAGAATCATAAGAAAACAGAAAAAAAAGATTGGAAAGAACTAATTTCAAATTTGCCTAAAGATAAAGAAATTGTAATGATTAATGAAAGTCCATATCCTGTTGAAGATAGTGTGGATGGGATGAGTATACTGAAAGAATAAAATCTATTTTCAAATACAAACTTGGGAAGCAAGCTAACCCAAGTTTCCTTAATGTTTGGTAATGCATAAATCTTTCCCATCTTTAAAGATGATTTTTCAAGCTTTGTGAAATATCTTAAACACTTTGAAATGATTAACATATTGATTGAGATTGTAACATTATTAGAAAGAAAAGAAATTCAAGTTAGACTTGTCTTCTTGAATTTTATAAGAAAATAAAAAATGCAGTGGAGAGTGATTTCCCCAAACCATTTACATGCCGAAGCATTGGATACTTTACATTCATAAAGATTTTATTGGAATCAGTCCACTACAGAATACTCTAACTTTACAAGATTATAAATGTTTTTATTTTGATTATTCCTCTTGCTTCAAATTATAACTCTCTTTTCTTTTGATATTCTTGTCAATTTTACCTAAGAGATTATTTGCAGAAAGGGGGTCTTTTCTTATTTGATTTAAAATATAAAGAATTTTCTTAATGACTTCATTAAAAGTTTCTCTTTTATGTTCTTTTAATCTCTCTAATCTTTCCTTTGTTTCCTTTTCAAGTTTTATTGTTGTTATGCTCATGTCGTCTTATATAACTTTTAATTTAACTAGTATCCCGAAGTATACTATTTAAAGGTTTCGTTATTTGTTCTTATTTAATAGTTAATACACAATAACAAAGCTTATAAAGGGTTTTTGGGTATTAGAATTAATTAAATTTTAAAACCTTAACATGAAAAACAAAGCAATTTTAGTTTCTTTTGTAGCATTTTTAGCTATAATTTTTGCTTTAAATACAGTGTTGGCTGCATTTGCTAGTGTTGATGATATCATAGTTAATGATATCTCAATTAAAACAGGTACTGCTGCTGGAGAAGTTTCAAGAACTATTCCTGTAGAAGTTATGTTTACAGCAAATCAAGATGCTGAAGATGTTAGAGTAAAGGTTTATATTGAAGGCTATAAGAGTGAAATCTCTGAGACTACTGAAAGATTCCATATAGTTAATGGAAGCAAGTATATCAAAAGATTTTCAATTGAATTACCTTCAAGTATGGATATGGATAATCTTACAGAAGATTTATTTCTTAATGTAAGAATATCTGCTAAAACTGATAGTTCTTTTTTTGCAGATCGTTATCCTATAACTATGCAAAAAGACCTTTACAGCTTGAACATTTTATCAGTGGAAACG
>JBBSXH010000096.1:1519-3882 GCA_038045865.1 Nanobdellota archaeon | reverse complement strand
AGAATATAAGCACAAATAATAAAAATCCTATGAAGATTACAAATGAAAGCATTATTTCAATATGTGCTTGTGCATTTTTATTCTTCCTAATTTTTTTATTTTTCATTTATATTTTACTTTTTATATGAACCGTTTAATAATTTAATATACCTTTACTCGCTTGAGCTTATTTTATTTAGCTTTGATTGTTAGCTCCATTGTTTTAAGTTTAGTTTATTATTAACCGGTTTTAAGTATTATTAAATTTTTAGTTTTGATTTTTTCTTGATTTTAGTGTTTTGTTTTTGTTATTATCTCTATTAAAGCTTTCACCCTAAAAAAACCTTTGCTCCTGTGCTTATTAATAATGCTAATGTAACTAATACAAATGAATGTTTAAATCCTGATTTAATATATCCTTCTGATAATTTTCCTATTACTAATCCTGCAAAAAAACCCTGTACTAACAATAACCATAAAAAAGGACTTGAAAGTTCTTCTGCTGTTGCAACCTTGCTAGAACCTCCTCCTAAACCTCCAAAACTAATACCTGAAATACCCTCGCCACCAGCACCAACTCCGCCTAATCCAGCAGCAATAGGCAATATTTTAAATTGCATTACTAACATTATTACAATAAATATCATAAAAATAATATAACCCTGAACAACAAGATTATACATTGCAGCTCTTCTTTCTTTTTTTAATATTTCAACTTGTGAAACTGATTTTGCAACAGCTTCTAAAATATCTTCTATTTCTCCTCCTGCTTTTTCTGCTTCACTTATAATTGTAACAGCCCTTGTTATTGTCTGGCTATTAGCATCTCTTGAAAATGTTTCTAATGCATTTTTAATAGGAATACCCATAGAAATCTGATTAGCTAATTTGTTAATATAAGGATTTAATGCACCATAATCTTTTTTTCTTATGTTTAAAATGCTTTGGCTTATAGGAGTGCCTGCTTTTACATTTTCAACTAAATTTCTTGCAAATTCTAAAAATCTCTCATCTTTATCTTGGTTAGACTTGTTTTCTAAAGTTATTGAGACAAGGAAAGGTAGCCCTGCGATTACAACAGAAATTCCAACAATAAAATAAAAAACATCAGTATTTCTTAAAAAAATAAATGAAAGAACAATTATAATAAGGGCTATGCTAATCCCAATTATATGAGATTTTTTTAGATTCAATCTGCGGAGCATATTTTGTATTTCCATTTAAAAGTTTGGTTGCTTCATCCTTAAAAATATCAAGAAGCCAATATTTAATGCAATTATACTAAAAATTATCAATAAACTCATTATAGGGGTTGTTAATCCTAAAAAGTATTGTCCAGTGCTGCCCATTATAACAAAAAGCATTAGCAATATCATTGGTGCAGCAATTACAATACTTATGTAAATATCCATAAATGTTTCAGAAGTTTTAGTGTATCTTTGCCTTTCTAATTTATAGTCAAGTAATAAACTTCCTGCATGTTGGTCTAAGAACTGATGTAAATCTCCTCCAGAAGTAATTGTTGTTGCTAAACCATCTAATAGTTCTCTTAATTTTTGAGAAGGAGAAGAATTTGCAACTTTTTTTAATGCACTAACAAAATCATTTCCCTGAAAATTTATAAAATTTATTAGTTTTTTAAATTCTATTTTTGTGTTAGGGTATTCTCTTCCATTAAGAATAATTTTAAAGATGCTTATAGGTTCTACTCCTGAAGTTGCTATTGCAGACATATGAATTGCTACAAAAGGAAGTTCTTGATTTATTTTTTCTCCAAGACTTTTGCTTTCGCTTTTAGGATAAAAATACATTAATAATCCAGTAGCAATAGGAATTGCAAAAATAATCCAAAATACTTTAATAAATCTGACAAAAAAACTACTTTCAACAAGAGTTAAAAATGGAAAAGTCAACCCAATATTATAAAATAATAAAATGACTAATAAAAATATACTAATAAAAAATGAAATCATTATTGTAAATATACTCATAGCAACATAAGTTCCAACTACAAAAGGAGAACTCATTTTTCTTAAATTGTCATTGAGAGATTTTAAATAACCTTTTTCAAGAAGTTCATTTGAAAAATTCCTAAAAAATCTATTAGCGAGTTTAGCATAAGCATTAGGTTTACCAAAGCTTACTGTAGGTCTTTCAACAGAATATTTTTTCTTTAATTGATTTATTGAGAGATTGCTTTTGCTTAGATTTTCCAAGAACTCTTTTCTCTCATTTTCACTTATAGTAACTGATATTTTTTCTGCCATCTTGTCTGGTTGATATTTTAATTCAACAAGGGGTTTTTCAGGAGAAAAATTAGAATCTATGCTTGTGTTTAATCTTCTGAAAAAACCAAGAGTTTTAATCAATTCTGGAATAGAATT
>JBBSXH010000096.1:0-1419 GCA_038045865.1 Nanobdellota archaeon | reverse complement strand
TTGTGTTTAATCTTCTGAAAAAACCAAGAGTTTTAATCAATTCTGGAATAGAATTATTTAGAATCCTTAATTGTATCATTAAAGATCGAACAACTTCTGATAAAAGTTTTTTCTCTTGGGTATCAATCATAGAATCATTTTTTTCAAGATTTTCAATTATTCTTTTTTGATTATCAAATATATATATCTCTCTTATTATTTCCCTCATTCTTTTGATATTTTGTTTTAAAGAGTCAATTGTCATTTTTTTCGATTATTTCAGATATTTTTTTATTAAAATTAAGAATAGTCTGTTTTGCTTGAGCAAATTCTTCAACATCATTTTTCCCATACGAGTGTTCAATTTTTTCAATAGCAGAATTTGTGCTATCTATTAATTGTGCTAATATTTGTAGTTCTTCAATTTTCATTTTCCCTCCTTTTCCAATTTCTCAAGAACTGCTATATTAATAAATTGTTTTGCATTAGAATATTTAATATTCATATTTTTATGACTGATTAGTTTCTTAACCTTTTCCAATAATTTCTCATCAATTTTAACTACATTTGCAATTTTGTTCTACCCCTGCCTGCAAAATTGCAAGCTTGAAAATAAGAGATTTTCATTGTCTGTCATGTTTGGTTAGATTTTTATATTTAATCCTTTTTATAGTAACTATAAGTAACTTATAGTAACTTATCTTTAAAAAGCTTACGATTTGTTATATAAATTTTTTGCCTGCATCTTTTTTTGAAAAAAGACGCTATTATTGAATATCAAATGTCTTTAGGACTGCTGCAGGATTTTTATAATATTCATTGATTATTTTTTGAGTTTGGTTAAAACCAGAAATATTTCTCTTTTGTAATTCAAATAATAATTTACTTCTTAGCATAAATTCCTTATTTAATTCTTCTATAGTTAAACCAAATTTTCTTGCGATTTTTTCAAAAACTTTTATATCTCTTTTAAAATAAAAAGTATCTTCTCTTGGATTCCACATAAAAGGTGTGTTTGTTATAGCAATTCCATCAGGATTAACATTAATTATCTCAATAATCTCTCTTAATTTTCTTGTTTCATGTTTGTTTACAATCGCATGATTCATAATTGCAACACAATCCAAAGTGTTAAGTAAAGTAGGAGAGAGTTCTATAGGAGGAGTTTCCAGTCTTTTTACTAATGTATCTACAGAATCAGCATGCATAGTTGAAATAGAAGCGTGTCCAGAAGCCATTCCCTGAAATAATACAAAAGCCTCTTTACCTCTTACTTCTCCAACAATTACATAATCAGGATTTTGTCTAAATGAATTTTTTAATAACTTAAACAAATCAACCTCTCCTTCTTTGCCAGTTCCTATAGCACTTCTTGACACACTTGGAATCCAGTTTTCTCTAGGTAAATTTAATTCTCTAGTATCTTCAATTGAAACAACT
>JBBSXH010000095.1:0-2943 GCA_038045865.1 Nanobdellota archaeon | reverse complement strand
AGCAGTTTCTATATAATTAATAGCATCATCAATAAGTGTAAATTCTTCTTCGTATATATCGTTAAATTCTTTACCGTTTATTGTTATTTTTACCTCTCTTATGTATTCCATTATTTTTCTCCCTTTTTATATCTATCTTCTGAAATTCCTACAGAACAAGTCTTTTTTATTTCATTAACACCAACGTTCTCCAAATTCTTTTAATTCTAAATCGTTTGCGTTTTTTCTTATCTGGCAAAATTTATACTTTTGACTTTTACCCGTAGTAAGAAATTCAAAACATTGCTCACATATCCAATGTGCAATACCGGAAACACCTTCTATATCATTAGAAGTATTTTCACATTTATAAACTAGACACTTCAATATTTTTATTCCTTTTCCTATATCTATCTTCTGAAATTCCTATCGAACATGCCTCATAAAAATCACATTTAATAGGAGAAAAGCACGATCCTTTTCTCATCGGCCAGTAATTTTCTTTAGCACATCGCTGAATACTTCGGGCTGTCCATTTACATAGTTTCATTAATTCGTTTTCGTTAATTTCTTGTCGATAAAGTTTGATTCCAAATTTTTTAGTTTCGTAATTGTAATTAACAAAATAATGGCGAGGTCTATTTGTAATATCGGTCAAGCATCGGTTGTAATACTGTTGTATCGTTTCTTTATTTTCATTATATTCTAATTCCGGTATTTTTATGGGAAGTATAACACAAAATTCATACGTTGGATTTGATAAAAAATACATACCGCACTGATCTTCTATTTTAAACTTGAATTTGTCTTGTTTATAATCATCTACCCTTTTTGTAGTTTTAAGTTCAAGAAAAAACCGCTCAGAAATATGATGAAAATCTATAAACCCATGTATTTGTGGTAATCCGTCTCGCTGTATTAAAAACTCTTTTTGAGGTTCAAAATCTTGATTGATTATATGCTTCGTTATTTCTAAAGTATTCATACCTTCAATAATTGCTCTTGCTTTTTGCAACCATACCGCATTTTCCTTATCAGTTATATCAACTTCTTTTCGACTCAAAACGGAATCAGCATAAGAACCAATGTTTAAAGCATCAGATTTTTCGATTGGTTCATCACCAGATATAGATGTATGATAATATAATTTTTCGCATTTTAAAAAATTTCGCATTGCAGAATATGATATTGCTGGTTCATTATTAGCCATGTATTCGACACATCTGAAATAATCAGGTCTACTACAAAATCCTGTTGGAATATAGAAGTTACAAGGAGTTTTTATTGAATTATTTAGGTCTTTGCAGGTCATTTCGGGCATTCGTAATAAGATTAAAGCTCTCTAAACATCTCATTAAATATTCTGCTAAAATAAAAGTAGGCGTATTACTAATGCTTTCCAGATTATATTTGTTTATTAAACTTGTTAATTCTTTTTTAAATTTGTTGTTAATCATTAGAAAATGTAAGAACAGATATATGACAGTGATGCAACTGTTAAAACCAAAAGAAATAATTGTATAGCAGCGTAGTCCCCTTTGTCTTCTTTATCAAAAAATGAAATAATTAATGGGGGTGTGAAAATCATGTTATACACAACAGACAAATAAAATAAATATTTGTAAACCATTTCAGTATTTCGTTTTAATCATTCTTAATAAAATCTGAAATAAGCAGAACCCTCAAATTGGTAGATTAATCGTAAATTGATTTTTGGTTACAGTTGTAAATTTGTAAATCTGATAAATTTTAAAATGTAAATTTGATAAATCTAAAAAGTAAATTGGTAAATGGATATTTGATTTGCGATCATTCCCTAACAAACGCATTAGTCGGAGTCGAACTGACAACCACCGGGTTTAACGCTTGGTACTCTATCCATTGAGCTATAATATTAACAAGCATTTAACGTCCGCTTATCATGGACGCATTTGAGCCGATTCTGCTTTCTTTACTTTTTATAATTCAACTGTTTTATCCAAATTCAATTTTTGAATTTCGGCGTTGATCTTTCTTTCCTGTTTTCCAAATTCATCCTTCATTTTATCAATTTCTTTAAACGAAAACATTGGTTCAATTATCGTTTCTTGCGTTTCCAGGGTAACATTGTTTATATCTTTTCTTGTAACATCCCTTCTTGTTTGTGGTTCTCTTTTGAGAAGTTGTTTGATTGCATATAAAAAATTAATCTTTTTCCTGATGGCTTCCCTTTCACAAATTTTACCAGATAGTGTTTCTGCGTTATGCTTTTGAATAGCTGTTTTTATCTTTGCTATTTCATCCGCAGTTTTATTAAATTCTATAACATACTCAGCAGCAACAATTTTAGGTCTTGTTTCAATGGTGCGGTTGTTTTTATCATTAGTATAATCAATGATTTTTACAACTGTAAAAACAAGCTCCTCCGGTCTGATTTGTGCTAATTCTTCAAGTTTTTCCAAATACGCCTGTTTCATTTCTAATAATTCATTTATATTATACATCACAATATTATCCTCCTTTTTGAATTGTAAATTGTTAAATGATTAATAAAAAAACTAAAATCTATTTAATTACTATTTTTTAATTTTTACTTTCTTATTGTTAACAGATTCGTAAAGAATTGTAATCACTGTTTTATTGAATTGTAATATACCTCTTTTGCATTGTTCCCGTACTATTTTCTTGATTAAGTCATCTGGAAAGTTTATGAGTTTTTTCATTGTGATTAGAATTTTTCCTTATTTTACAAGGCTGTTGCATATATATGGTATATACGGTATATATGAAGGTGGTTGAGACTTTAATCTATTTTTTCAATCTTGTCAACAACAAATTTTAAGTAATTTTAAGATTTTTTATAACAGTATTACAGGTAGTATTATTTGTAATTTTTTGTTCATTAGTAAGCTAAATTTTTACTACCTACGCCAAAAACTTTCTATTAAATTTATTTGAAGTTTGTTGATTTCTTTCAAGTTTGGA
>JBBSXH010000094.1:0-9001 GCA_038045865.1 Nanobdellota archaeon | reverse complement strand
AAATTCCATTCAATTTTTTTATCCCTAAAGAATAAAGTTATGTTTCCCCCTAGATTTTTTTCCCTAACTTCATCCAAACTTTTATACTCATCTTTCTGAGACAATGCGATCATTTCAGAGATTTGATCAAGAATTTTAACAGAAGTTTCTGTTTCTTTAAAATTCAATAAATCATTCATTAATGTTTGAGATTTTTTTGATTTTCCAGAAATCAATTCCAATTGTCCAGAATTATTGATTAAACTTATTTCTAGTGGAACTTTGTTTAAAAATAAACAATGATCAACATAAAAAGGCATTCCAGAAGCAATATCATTTACTATATAATCCACAAATCCTTTAGAATTTTTATCTTTTGAGTAACATTGTTCATTCATATCTAAAGCTAAAATATCTTTACAAGTTCCCCCATTATGTTCACAAACATTAACATTCATTTCTTCTGCAATTTTAGAACAAAAACACAAACAAGTTTTTCCAGAACAACCAGTACCAGAGGGATTATTATCTGAAAAATAAATAATCAACCAATCCTTAGGTGCTATTAAAAGATAAGTTTTAGATTTTGTATTTTCTATATTTAAAATCATAGAGGTAATTTGATTCAAACTTTCTTTTGCCTGTTCTAAATCTGTTTTTTTTGTAAAAATTCCATATAACCCTGCCGCTAGGATAACTAAAATAATAATACATAAAACTGCTAGCACTAATTTCAAAACCTCTTCTGCTGTAATCTCTGCCTTTTTATTTTTCATTTACTCTACACAAATCATTTAAATTAAGCATTTTATAAGCACCATCTAGTAATCTTAAATCATCTATACTAGGTAGTTTAGGATGTTTTTTTCTGGTTTCAGGAACAAACCATTTAGGATCTATTTTTATAATACCCTTTTCAATGCTCGCAATTTTCTCATTTATAATTTCATCTAATTCTATCCTCTCTTCTTTCCAAAGCAAATCTGTTTTAATATTATTTAAATAAATCCAATTATATCTTGTTGTTGAATTAATCTTTCCAACAACAACAGGGCAAGAACCTTGGACTATATTGTCTTTAGATGACCCACTAGTATCAATAACCTTATCACTATCATCATACTTATAATCAGGTAAATTTCTTGCCCAGTCCCATATTCTAGGATTTAAAATAGTGATTATCACAACAACAATAACTACCAAAACTAAAATCAGTGAAACTAACTGAGTAATCGAGAGTTCTGCTTTTTTATTCAATCTAATTAATTCCATCTTATCCAAATCTAAATAAATTTTTAATTTGAGCTATAAGTCCAGTTCCTTTTCCAGTAAGAATCGTATATCCTACAAGAATAATAACTAAACCTGCAAGTCCAAGCAATAACCATCCAAGATTTTCCTGGATAAATTGAGCATTTTTATTTTTTATTCTCTCTAGCATGTTATTCCCTCACAAGATATCTTATTTATTTTTCCTGAAGTAAACCCCTCAAAACTTAATTCATTACAATTAAACTCTGAAGATTTTTTTTCGCCATTTAAATAATACTTAATTGATTTTTTCTCACAGCAAAAACTATATGTATTTCCTGATTGAGTTAAAAGATTACAACTTTGAACAGCACTATCAACATTTGAATATGAAAAATAACTTTTCACAGTTTCAGCAAAAGTTCCTGAACTTGTTGCAAAAAAGAATAAAATAGCAATAAGAAGAACAAGAGAGATAATAATTATTACAATAGTACTCATAACCATTTCAAAACCTTTTTTATTCATCCCCTTTCTCATATTATATACACAAAAAACCTATTAATAAATATTCTTATTATCTTCCTTTTTTAATATCATTAAATCAAACTCGCTTTGTTTTGTATCCTTTAAGATTTGGCTTTAATTTTAAGATTTAAAAATGATTAATTAATTTTTGAATATGACTAACATAACGAGTAAGATTTAACAATATTAACAAGTTTATCAATTATCAACATCTCTATCAATGAATATATGTTAAATCAAATAAATCTTAATAAACTCAACTAAATTTGAAAGAATATGGTAATGTATGAGGGATTGGATGAAAGATTAGAAAGCAAAGATATTGATATATTCAAAAAAGCATTTGAAGAAGAGATTTTAACAACTTATGAATTTACTTTAAAAAACTTTAAGGGATATTCTCCTTATAAATTTATGACTGCATTAAAAACAAGATATGAACCAAGATATAATAATTTAAAAAAAGCAAAGATACTTTCTTTAAAAATTAAATAATAAAAATAAACTTCTATTAATGCTTAAAATCTGCCAGTTATGGCTTAAATTTATAAATGTAAAACAATTAATTTTCATAAAACTAAATTAACTAATTTCAAAGCAAATTCTTTTACAAATTATCAACAAATTCTATCTCAAAATTTCACCCAGTCAGCCCGCCCAGAGCCACTCCTGCAAGTATAGACAAAGCCACTATTGAAATAAATGCTGTAATCAAATATAATATACTTCCTTTAATTAAATTCTGACTTATCTCATAAGTTTTTTTTAATCTGTCTTCTCCTGCATCAATAACAACAAGAGTTGATGTAAGAATAAAAATTATCTGAACAATATAAATTCCTATTGCAATCTGCAAAAAATAAGGGGGTATCATTTTTGTAATATCAAATAAATCAGTTATATTTCCTACAGTCCCTAATCCTGCAATAGAAGTTTCTGATCCTCCTAAAGCAACCATGTTTTTCAATTGCCCTAAAATTCCTGTAATCATAGAACTTAAACCAACAACAATTCCTGCAAGCAAAGGAGCTAAAAAAACCATATTACTTTTCATATCTGAAATAACTTCTGCAAGCAAGTCTCTTAATCTCTCATCAATCTTTTGGATGTTTCTAACATATTCAGAAATACTCATCAAGCTTTCTGCAGCAACATTTAATCCTTTTTTAACACTCTCAATTAAAATTCTCATGCTTGTTGCAATTAAATTAGAAGGATAATAAACTAAAGCCCCTCTCTGAGAACTAAAAATTGCATCTTCTAACCCCATGCCCATTGACTGAATATTTGTATGAACAATTCTGAAAAAATTCTCTGTCCTCTGCCCTTTAGAAGACTCTGCAACTCTTGCAAAAGCAATTTCAGCAGGAATTCCATCTCCTAATCTATTTCCTAAAGTAAATAAAGAATTATTAAATTCTTTTTCCAAATCTCTTGATTCATCTCTTGTTTTAATTATTTGTTTAGTCCTGATTGAAAAACTTAATGCAAAAAACATTGAAATAGAAAAAGGAATAAATAAACTCAATAACAAAGCACCAACACCAAATGGTCCTTTTCCCTCAATAAATCCAAAAAAGTTTCCTTTTCCAAATAATCCTAATCCTAAATCAGCCATAGCCCAATCAGTTTGAATAATAAAAGGCAATAATCCTAAAATCAAAAAAGGCAAGCAAATTAATCCTGCAATAACATAAGGTTTTTTGCTTTTATATTGATAATAAAGAGGATTACTTTCCAACAAACTACCTTCTCCATGTCCTCCAGGACGGCTTAACATTATATTTGTAGTAAGATAAAAAACAAAAAAAGGAATTATAATATTAAACAAAACAAAAACATGAGTCCAGGTTATCATTCCTCCAAGTAAAGTAGATGCAAGAGGTAATAATGCTAATCCTAATGTAGGAAGAACTATTCCAAGCATGTATAAATTAGTCAAAGGAGCTTTTATTGTATGAGTATACTTTAACATCTTCTCATAAACTCCATCTAAAATAACTCTCAATGCTCTTTCTAAAATCTGAATTCTTCTTGCTTCATTTGATTCATATAAACTACTTTCAATTAAATGAAAACTCTCTACAAATTCCATACTATATTCTCTCCAGGTTTCAAGATAATTATCCAAACTATCTTTAATAGAACTAAATCTTCCTGTTTCAACATTCCATAAAACTTTTTTTAAATCCAAAGCTAAAGGTGCTTCAACATGCTGAGCAACAAAACTAATTGCTCTTTCTAAATTACTTGTATGTTTCATATAAACAACAGTATACAAAATTGCAGGAACCATCTGTGAACTTGCTTTTAATCTCCATTTAATTGCAAGTCTTGAAGGCATTGAATAAAAATAATAAAATAAGAAAAAACTTGTGATTAACATTAAAACTAAAAATAATACTGAAAATGTATCAAACAATAACCAGCCAACAACTGTTAATAATATTCCAATAAAAAATACTGCTAAAAAACTCATTATAGCAAGTCCAACAACTTCTGAACTATCAACTTCAATATGTGCTAATTGAAGCTCTTTGCTTATTTTAGCTTCGTCTTTAGGAGACAATTTAATTTTAACAAAACTTCCAAGTCCTCTAACCCATTTTTCATATCTTGAAAATTCAGGCATCATGTCGCTTTTGAATTGAGAATATTCTCTAGAAGTATCAGGAACAGAATTATTTTCAAAACTATTAACCTGTTCCCCAATTTTTCTTGAATATTTTTTTAAAATCTCTTCAACTTCTTTATCAACCATTTTGCCTCTTTTTGATAAGATTAAATAGAAAAATCAATTAATAAATATTTGTAAGAGAAGAGTTAATCTTATCTTCAATTAAGCAAAACAAGTTTTAAGCTTAATTTCTGTTCTTTCTGATAATGTGCAATCTCCATAATTATATTTATCATCTTCAGAGCTTAAAAAATTAATTTCAAAGCTGGGAAAGATTTATGCATTACCAACAAGAAAAGAAATTCAGATTAGATTTATCTTTCTAAATTTATAATTAACAAAATCATCCAACAGGCACTTCAAATTGTTTTAAAAACCATTTCCAATCCTGCTCTTCAGATAATCTATAATGTCTTTTTTGTTTTCTATTCCACCCCAAACCCATTAAAAACTCTCCTAATCTTTCAAGAAATATAAATGTTTGGGGGTCAATTGTATTTAATTTTTTAGCTTCATCTATTTTTAATGTTCTCAAAGGAATAGCATAGAAAAAATTATGATGCTCTCTTGTATAAGGTCCTGCAACAATCTTAAATCTATAAAGTCCTCCAAGTACACAAGAAATATCTGTATCAAAATTCTTTTTCACATATCCAGTATAATTTTCAAATCTATCAACAATCAAATCATCTTTTTTTTCTTTCTTTATTGCTTGAGCAGTGAATACTATTCCTCGTTCAGGAGCATTCACTCTTTTTGAATAAGATATAGGAATAAGTTTATTTTGAGAATCTGTTTCTGTCGAATAAACCAGGCTATCTAAATGAATAACCATAATTAATCAAAGTGAATAGAATTAATAAAGATTGCTAATAATTAATCCCCTCTTAAATTAAGCAAAACAAGTTTTAAGCTTAATTTTTTATTTTTCTAATAATGTTATGAGCCCTATTTTTATGTTTATCATCTTCATAGCTTAAAGAATCAATTTCAAAGACTTCAATCTTGTAAAAATTGAAGTTACCAAAATTCTTAAAAGAATTTTTAGGACTGGAAAAGATTTATACATTATCAAAAAGAAATTAAATTTAAGTTAAAACTTATTTTCTTAAATTTAGAATAAAATTATCTATTCAAACATCTCCAAAACTTCTTCAATCCTTCTAGGATTATTTCCCACAAAAACACTTTGGTCTCCAAGAACATCTCTTAAATAATCATTATGAACACAACCAGTTCTTAAATAAAAATCCATCTCTTCAATCTCTTCTCTTGTGGGCTCTCTATAACTTAATTTAAAAGTTTCATATCCCATATTAATTAAAGGCAAGAAGAATTAATAAATATTGCTTATTCACATAGATTTAAAAATATTGCATCGCTCTTTAAATAATGAATCCAAAATCCAATATTAAACCAGAGAACATTTATTTAGGGTTCTTAAAAATAAGCACAATTATCAATGCAATAATCTCATTTGTTATAGCAATCATTATATTCAATCTTTTAAATTCCTTTGGATTTATTAAAGTTAATGTATTTCTTTGGTCTTTTTTAGTTGCCTTACTGATTATCATTGGTTCTCTAGCAAGTTATTGGATGAATCTAAACCTTCCTTTCTTTGGAGGATATTGGATTAAAAAGAGTAATGTAAAAGGACTTAAACAAATTGTATATTTAATATATCCATTTGGTTTTATTTTAGTTATTTTGCTACTAATTTTTGATTCTTCAAGAAGATTAGATGCTATAATCACATTAATTGCCTTTATTTTTTCCTGGTTTTTATTTTATTGGAGATTAAAAAATAAGATTAAAGAAGAAGGTGATGATAAAAAACCAATTCTTAATACTTTAGAAATATGGGTTATTATCATAGCATTTATAATCATTGTAGGATTAATTTCTTATGTATTTTTAAGTTCTTGAATTAAGTTTCAAATCTTCTTGCCCTTCACCTCTTTCATCAACCAATCCTGCCAGATTGGAAAAACTCTGTCTGAAGAAGGCAATCCAATTTCTTCTCTTACTTTTTCAGAAAACTGATGAAACATATTATTTGATAAACAATTAAATCCTGCTTCTAAAATTTCAGGCATTTTTAATTTATCACTAACATCAACTACTTCTTGTTTGACTTTTGCTCTCAGTAAAATATTATCATAAACAGCATCCCAATTTCCAGCCCAACCCTTAACTCCTGAAGCAATATTTTTAATTATTTCAGAATCTCCATTAATTAATTCCTCACTTGCTTCTATTTCATCTTTTTCAACATTATATTTTAATAAATCAACAAACCCTCCTTCTTCTTCAGGGTCTTTTGTCCAATGCTTTCTAACTTCTGTTAATTGAATAACTCTTTTCACACTTTTCATTCCATCAGCAGTTTTAATAGGGTTTGCAACAATTACACAATCAGTTGCTTTAAATGAAGTTACTGGAACTTCTAAATCATTTACAACTCTATCAAAAACACCATAAGGCGAAGCTCCATGAATTGTTCCAGCAACAACATTTGCTAACGCACCAACTCTCATTGCTTCATATAATGCTTTTGCTTCAACACTTCTTACTTCTCCAACAATCAAACAAGAATCTCCTAATCTCAAAGAAGTTCTAATTCCTTCATCAGCACCAATCTCATTAGTTGTCTTCAACAAACTGCTTCTAACTTTCATTCTTAAAATATCATATTTTAATTTCCTCATAGCATCGACAGGAAGTTCTAAAGTGTCCTCCACTATGATACAGCGAAACTTAGGCATAATCTCTAACATTAAACTTCCCAGGAGGCTCGTTTTTCCGCTGGACCTAGTCCCAGCCACAAGGAGGGTCCTGCTCCCGTCGACTAAAAAACTTAATAATCCTGCTGTAAGACTATTTATCATTTTATTTTTAACAAAAAGAGGCAAAGTCCAAGGCTCTTCTCTATGTCTTCTAATTGCATAAGCAAGCCCACTAGGAGAAAGAGGTTTTTGTATAACTGCAATTCTTGCTCTTATTTTATCAATAGACAAATCAGTATCTAAAATAGGATTTGCTTCATCCAAAGGCCTTCCTGAAATCATTCTAAATTTAGCAGCCCAAGAATCACCATCTTCTCTGCTTGGAATAATATTTGTAGAACACTCATCAAATTCACTATGTCTTAAAAAAACAGGATTAAGAGAAATAGGTGCATTCAAAACAATATCTTGCAAATTTTTATCCTGCAATAAAACTTCAATTAATCCAAAACCAATAGTATGCCTTACGAGTATAGTCGCTAATTTATTTAATTCTTCATAACCAACTTTAATGTTTTTAGTCTCTGCTAATTCCCTCAATAAATCTCTTGAAACATTAAAAAAAACCTGCCTTGTTTTTTCAGGGTCTGTAAATTCTTCTGCTTTTGGCTGATGTTCAATCAAAACATTTCTTGCTAAATTTAATAAATTCTGTTTATCTTCTTCTAATCCATATTCAGGTGGCATTAGATGATAAAAATATTTTGCATCTTCTTTTACTTTCAAGATTGTAACAACTGATTTATCTTCTTCCTCGCCTATTTCATACTGATCAATAATTTCAGAATTATCAGGTAAACTAGCCACAAGACGAGTAAAAGTAAAATTGGGGATTATATCTGGGCGGAAAAAATGAAAATAAATTTCTCTTTTTCCAAAAACATAATCAGAAAAATATTTTTCAGAGCATTTTAAAAGTTTTGTTTCTTTTAATAAATTATAAAACTTTTCTAAAATCCTAACATAATTTAATTCATCAAATTTTAATTCTTGTGGAATATTCTCAAATTTACTTTTTTCTTTTTTCAAAATTCTTTCTAACTCAAAAAAACAAGCAATAGGGTCTTGTTTTAAAATCATTAACAAATAACCAACATCATTATGTCTTTGTGCAAGATATTCAGAATTAGAAATAGAAAGTTTTAAAGGAGATAATATTTTTTCTTGTTTTGTTAAATAAACATATAAATCTGCAATTTCCTGCAATAAAAACACCTGAGCATCATTATAACTATAATTTCTTTGCTGAACAAAAACAATTCTTGAGATGTTTGGTGCTTCTGTAATCAAATCAAAAGTCCTGCTCATAATTTCAGCATTTTCACAAATATTCGGAACAAAACTCGCTCCAAGATAATTAATATACATCACCTGAGTTTCTGCTTCTCTAATTACTTCATAAGAATATAACGGAGTTCCTGGTTTAAATAACATGATTATTTACCTCCTTATTTATCACAAAACCTTCTGGTTTATATTTCATACTAGAGTGGGGAGTTTGTTTGGTTTTGTGATTACCAAAAAAATCTACACAATCTTTACTACAACATAAATGTTGTAGATTTTTTTGAGGATTAAATAGCATTTTCTCTTTTTACCTTTTAATAAATATATTTTATTTATTATTAAAAGTTATGTATCCTCAAATAATATGCTCTTTTTAATCTCTATTCAATTATACTCGCTTTTGGCTTTAATTTTTCAAGCTATGAAGATGACGAAACATAGATGATATGAGAATTCTCTAAACGAAAATTAGATTAAAGCCTTCGGCTTT
>JBBSXH010000093.1:0-2107 GCA_038045865.1 Nanobdellota archaeon | reverse complement strand
TATTTGGGTTTGTATTATTTATTTCAATTCTTAATTTAAATCTTGTTTCTGCATCTTTATGCAAGGGCTGGGATAATTATTATCATGATTGTGATGATTATTATGGATATAGTGAACAGCATTATGATACAGACACACCTCAATACTTCAGTGATTATTATAAAGAAACAGATGAAAGCAAGAAAACAATTGAATCAAGAAGAGAGACTTACTGGGGAATTGAAAGTGTTAAAGTAGTTCAGGCGAGCAGTAGTTCAATAGGATATGAAAAAATAAAGAAAAATAATCCTATTGTGGTTTATGTAACTTCTTCAAATAAAAAGAATAATGATAATAGTTATAATAACAATAATTATAATTCTCCTTCAAAAACCGATTGTTCAAATTGGAGATATAAAAATAGCAAGACCTGTGGTAATAGTAATAATATGAATAACAGATATAACAATAATGAGAATGGTTATTATGCTACTCCAAGACAAACTAATTCTGGATATTATGATTGGGCATGGTAAAAGTTCTGAAAATAAAAATTATGTTTCCTCTGAAATTCAAGAAGATAAATCTAACTTGAATTTCTCTTTCTTTTGATAATGTTGTAGTCTTATTAGTTATGTTAATCATATTCAAATTGAAAAATTAATATCCAAGCTTAAATAATAAATTTCAAAGCGAGTAAGATTTAGAGATTATCAACAAATAAAAATAACTTAAGTTGGCGAAGCCACTTAAGTTTTAGATGTAAAATTATATCTAAATAGAACATAAGTCATATTTCATCACAATATATTTTAAAAACCTATTTTTAATTTAAATTAAATGAATGATTTATTATATCTTCTTTTTAATGAAACAAAAAAGAGCTGCCTTCATTGTGCTTATGTAAAAACATTTAATCCAGATGCTTCTCAAAGTTATAAAAATCATGTTATCAGGGATTTAAAACACATTTCTAAATGGGAAATTCCAAAGGGTTTGAATATTTTACAAACTAATTTGGTTAATAATTGCAGAACTTTTGCAAGAGAAGCCTTAACAAAATGCGGTTCTGAATGCTTAAATGGAGTTCCAGAAGTTGCTAAATATCTTGAAGAAAAAATAAGTGCTTCAGATGCTCCAGAAGTTCCAAATGTTTCTATAGCAAATTAACCTTTGATGATATAAAACAATTCATTCGGTATCCTTATTGTTTGAAATTGAAAATTATTTCTTTTTAAGAATTCTTCAAAACCTGTTCTGATTGTTAATTGCATTTTTCTGCCTGTTAAAGTTGCTGTTGCAAAACTCACAACCAAGAATTTTGTTTTTGTTAAAAGAAATTTTATTAATTCATTTTTATTTGTTTTTTTATTATCGATTAAATCTAATACTTTAAACAAGAAAATAATATCGCTGGAAGGAATTGAGGCTAATTTTTGTTTATTATTAATATCAAGAATTTCTGCTTTTCCATTTAACCCTCTTGATTTCATAACCTCAAAATATTTATTTAAAAAATTTTTATCTTCTTCATCAATATCATAAGCAAAATAATTTATATTTTTCAAATTCATCAGAGGAATTGAAAGAGGATTTAATCCACATCCTAAATCAACAATTATCTTTGGCTTTCCTGTAATCTCAAAGATTTTTTGATAAATTTGTTCATAATAATTTAGTCTTTCTTTTGTCGATAAAGTTAATGAAAGAAGCTTTTCTGTATCTAATTCTTCAAGATATTTTTCTTTTTTATTTTTTTTACTTGTTTGATAACTTGAATAAACTCTATGAAGATTTTTTCTTATATTTTTTATATCTTGCTCTGTTATTTCCTTGTTTTTTCTTGATGATAAATGAGATTTTAAATAATTATTTATTTCTCTCAAGACTATTTCATCTGAAATTGTCTTATATTTTTTATTTGCCTTTACTTTTTGTAAGAGTTTTTCTTCCATAACTAACTTAATATCAAAACATTTATAAACCCTATTTTTTATCATATGATTATCTAAATAAATTATTAAACTAATAATAAAAAATAAAATGGCTGCTGAAAAACCAACAATGAATGTGGTATTTGTAGGTCATGTTGACCATGGTAAATCTACTTGTGTAGGGCAACTTATGT
>JBBSXH010000092.1:0-2087 GCA_038045865.1 Nanobdellota archaeon | reverse complement strand
ATCAATTAGTTTTTGAATGAAAATTAGGTCTCAAAAACTACTTGGGATGTAGCCGTCTTCTGGAATAAAATTATATAACTGAGTTATAAATTCTTCAATTTCACTTATCTTTTCAATTATCCTGTTTTTGGTAGATTGTTTTCCCATATTTATCAATCTCTTTTTTTATTTTATCAGGAAGGATATTATAAACTTGAACATCTATCTTTGGAGGTAATCTGCCCAACATCTCTACTCTAAACTGAGTAGTCTCTTTAACAGAGATATCTTTAAATTTTACAGCAATATCAATATCTGAAAAAAGATGAAATCTTTTTTCTACAAAAGAACCAAATAATATTACTTCTTTTACTTTCCAAAACCATTTATGATTTTTAATTAATTCCAAAGATTCATTGATTTTTTCTTTTATAATTAATCCTTTTTTTAATTCAAATTCATTTTCAAATCTTGCAATTTCTTTAATAAACTTTAATTTTTCTCTTATATCTCTAGATAATCTATTTTTTTCAGATTGAGTCAAATCAACTCCATTTAATTGTTTTTCAATTATCTTTAACTCTCGCTCTCCAAAAATCCTTCTCGCATTATCTTTATTTTTATTTAAAAACTCAAGTATGTTTCCCATGTAATAATATAATAAAATAACCTATATAAAGGTTACTATAACCTAAATGGTGGTTATAATTTATTGATTCGGTGTTTAGGCAATCACTAATCTATTGATTCGGTGTCCCAGAAAATCTACTTTGCTCTCCGCCAATATTTCCACCTAATTCTTGAGGTAATCCTGAAAATCCTGTTGCACCATAAATTGTCTGATGAACTCTTGGATTAATATTTCCAACTCCCATAGCATAACCACCAAAAGCACCACCACTATTACCCCAATTAAGTGCTCCTCCACTTGTATATGCATTAGAACCAAAAGCTTCAATTGTAGGTTGGAACGGATTATTTTTTGTTCCCTGTGCTGTAAAATGTTGCCACCAATTTCCTGCTTCAATAATTTTCTTGCCTTCAAAACCCTTTTCACCTAATTTTTGCATTATCTCTTTAATTGGAACATTTCCCATTCCCATTGGAAGTTCTGTGTGTTCAAATCCAAAATTATCTGATAAATGAACATGCTTAACAAATGGTGCAATAATTTCTGTTTGCTTGATAACATCTTTTTCAGAATAACCCTGTTTCCTCAACATATTAATATGCCCAACATCCCAAGTAGCACCAATCATTTTTTTAGCAGTATCCTGTGCTTGAGATTTACTCACTCCATCTTTCATTAAATTTTCAACAAATTTTTCTCTTGATTTTTCTATTAATAATTTTAAATCTTCTGCTTTGCTAATTCCTCCTCCTGCTGGAGGATTTTCAATATTTATTATTGGTGATTTTTCTCCATATTTATCAAAAGCATTCTTTGCAACATTAGCAAAAGTTTGTGCAGATTTTTCAATAATAAATGTATTCATTGGAACAAAAGTTTTGGGAGTTTCAATTTGTCCTAAAACTCTTACTCCTGTTTCAAGAATTTCTGATAATCTATTTATTTCCAGGGGATTATTCTCTAAACCATTTATTTGAGGAGCAATTTCATTTGCAAATCTTTTTAATTTTTCTTTATCTTCCCCTGAAGAAGATTTATATGCCTTATCAAATAAATCCTGCATCCCCCTATAAGCATCTCTCAAATAAATTTGTCCGTGATTAATTACTCCTTGAATTTCTTTTGCTCTTTGTTTTGCTACACCATCTAAAGTATTAATATCAAAATTAGGATTTAATATTTCCTTGAGTTCTTTTCTTATTGCAGGATCTTCCATATTTATTTTATTTGGGTTGTCTTTACCAAATAATTGAGAAAGTTCTTGATTTCCAATTCCTACATATCTATTAATCTGTGCAAGGTTTTGAAGCCAGGATTCTTTATTTACTTTTAATAATTCTCTATCAGCATTAAATTCTCTTCCTTTTTCTTTAAACTCTCCTTGTTCTGGAAAATAAGATAAATCTCTATTTATTGTTTGGGGTGCTCCTGTTTCAGGATTGATTATTAAGAAAGGACCTCTTTTATCTTTGATTTC
>JBBSXH010000091.1:0-1850 GCA_038045865.1 Nanobdellota archaeon | reverse complement strand
TATTTGATTTAATAATAACTCCTAATCCAGCAAGTTTTCCAACTTTTTCTTTTTTCTTTATCTTTCTGTCAATCTCGCGAGCCTGTGAAATAGCATGTTCATTTAAATGAAGAACAGCATTTATATTAGGATTTTCAGCTCTAATTTTAGAAATAAAATTAGAAATATTTTTCTCAGCAGTTAATTTGCCACTTTTTATTTCTTTAATTTTTTGAGTTATCATTTTGTTTTTAATTTCCCTTACGATTTTGTTAGTATCTTATAATCTCCATTTAAACTATTTTGTTTGAATTGATTTAATTTTGGCTTATGTTCTGGACTGCACCCCTTTTTGTCTACAGTTAGTTAAGTTAATTATTCTTTATAATCTTTACTCTATTTTGAGTACCTCCATTTCATATTCTTCTGGAGGGATATAACCGATGGATGAATGTAACCTTTTTTTATTATAAACTAGTTCAATGAATTTTTTAATATTTTTATATGCTTCTTCAAAAGTTTCATAATCATTAATATAAATTTCTTCCACTTTTATTGTTTTATTAAAACTCTCTGCAAAAGCATTATCATATGGGTTTCCTTTTCTACTCATACTTATTTTTATTTTATTTTCTTGTAAGATTTTAACATAATCATTAGAAGCATATTGAAGTCCTCGATCTGAATGATGTATAAGATTATCAAATCCTATTTTTTTACGATTATGCAGAGCCATAATCAAAGCATTTAATGCGAGAGATGTATCAATATCTCTCTTTAAACTCCAACCAATGCATTTCCTGCTGAATACATCTAAGATTGATGCTAGATAAATGAACTCGTCAACTAATCTAATGTATGTAATATCTCCAACCCAAAGTTGATTCAAACCAGTAACCTTCAAATTATTAATCAGATTTGAATATATTTCTAAATCATGATCTGACTGAGTAGTTACTGGTTTGAATGCATTTTTCCTTCGACAAAGTAAGTTATCTTCTCTCATTATCTGCAACACTTTTTTATGATTTACAAGCAAGTCTCTTCGATGAAGTTCTTTTGTTATTCTTCTATAACCATAAAATGGAAATTCAAGAGCTATTCCTTGAATTTCTTTTTTTAAAGAAGGAGAGGTTATTATAACTCTTCTAGTCTTCCATTTGTAATAACTATCTCTACTAAAATTTAGTATCGGACATATTTTACTTATAGGGATAGAGTTTTTATCAATCATTTTATACATCTCGTTTTTTCCTGCTCTGCTTTTAATTGCTGTAATTTTCTTAAATTTTTTTTTAAGAATTCATTTTCAGCATAAAGTTGACCAACAAGTCTTTTATATTTTTCAGTCTCTGCTTCTGCCTTATACAAATTACCATTACCCTTAAAAGCTTTTTTTGGATTATCTTTAAATTCTCTTTTCCATTTTGAGAGCACTGTTGGATGTAAATTATGTTCTCTAGATACCTCTGCTGGCTTCTTCAATGCTAGCTCATTTAAGATTGATAACTTAAATTCTCTTGTGTAACTTTTTCTTTTTTTCATGTCTGCACCTCCATTATATTAATTATATTACCTTAACTGTTTGTATACTTTTTGGGGTGCAGTCCAAAGCGAAGGCTTATATAAAAGCAAGTATTAGGTTATTTAAAATATGATGGCTAATAAAAAAAATGTGAAGCTTGGAATTTGGATGAGTATTATGGGAATTTTGATATAGTTGCTGGTTTTGTATTTACTATCATTGAAGAAGATTTTGGACCTTTAGCAGTTCTTGGTCCAATTGGACTTGTAGTTTTGATAATTGGTCTTGGGGCATTGATTATTGGATTCTTCCAGAATAAAAAATGACAGATCTATAATATTTTATT
>JBBSXH010000090.1:0-2235 GCA_038045865.1 Nanobdellota archaeon | reverse complement strand
CTCGTTTTGTTTGCGCGGGATTTCCTTTTTCGGAATGGGCGATTGGGCTTCGGGCTAAACTCTCAAAAAACAAAAAATATGTTAAAATGAAATTATGGATACATTACTTACTCACATACACAGTTTATATGATTTGGAATTAAACTACCTAGAAAAAGTAAAGAACGGTTCTCTTTCTGAAAATCATATTTTAACCACTGGCAACACCAAGTATTTTTTAAAACAATATGGATTTAATAATAAGGAAAAAGTGGAGAAGGTGCATTTGGTAAAGAAGTATTTTTCTGACGGTGGAATACCAATAATTCTTCCCATTATAAATAAAGAAGGAAACACTTTTTTCACTTTTGAAAATGGATACTATGCTCTTTTTCCATTTATTTATGATAAACAACTTGAGAAAGGTTCTTTAACCAACATGGCCATTGTTTCGTTGGGAGAAATGTTAGGGAAAATTCATCTACTGGGGAGAGATGCGAAATTACCCATTGAAGAAAAATTTAGTCCTTGGAGCAAAGAAAAATCTCTTGATAAAATAGAGTTAGTAAATTCTGAACTAAACAAAATAGACAATCCCACAGATTTTGATTTATTAGCGTTGGATAGCATAAAAACAAAAAAACAACTAATAGAAGAAAATCTTGTGACTTACGAAGAATTAAACCTCCCAAGTGACCATTTGATTCATGGAGATTATCTTGACCATAATGTTTTCTTTGGAAATGATGATTGCGTTTCTTATGTGTTTGATCTTGAAAAAACCAGTTATTCTCCGAGAATGTATGAGTTATTTAGATCAATGATGTACAGCTTTTTAAGTGACGATGTTAGTAATGAAAATATTGGTAAAGCTAAATTATATATTCAATCATATTTAAGTATTTATCCGACCTCTAAAGATGAACTATCAAAAGGACTAAAACTATACTTTCTCAAATCTATTCATGGTCTTTGGTCTGAAGGCCAGCATTATTTAAATAATAATCTTCGAGCAGATGAATTTTTAAAAACTGATTTTAGAAGAATTAAATACCTCTGTAAAAATTATAAAGAGTTTGGGAATCTATTACTTTAAAAATGGAACAAACTACAAAACATATTTCTGGTACAGATGTTGAGATGTTTTTAGAAAAACATCTCAACATCACGATTAAAAACTTTGTTCATATACAAGAGGGCAAACATTCTGACGCTTTTTTGTATATAAATAACAATAAGGAATATATTGCGAGATTTAATGTAACAGATGAAGGATTTTTGAAAGATAAATACGCGTATGAAAATTTTTCAAATCCAAATATTTTAATTCCTAAAATTCTTGAAATAGGCAGTTATAACAATAATTTATTTTTCTGTATATCAGAAAAAGTTTTCGGCGAGACAGTAAAAGAACAGTATGGCAAACAAGATTTTAGTTCCTTACCTATCCAGTTTGAAACTGTTGAAGCTATAAAAGCAACACTAGTCAACCCAAATGATAAAGGTTTTGGTAAGTGGAAATTAAACGGACAGACAGAATATGATTTTGACAAGTACTTCTCAGAGATTTGTATTGGTGGAATACTAGATTGGACAGTGTTTAAAGATATACCTTATTTTGATAAAAATTTTGTGGAATATCTTTTAACTCAGGCAAAAAAATATTCGAACCATTCAATAAATGTTAGGGAACTTGTCCACGGAGATTTTGGAGTAGGTAATCTTTTTATGAATGAAGGGAAAGTTTCGGGTATTATTGATTGGGCACATTCTTTTTACGGAGATCATTTTTGGGATGTCGGCAGGATTGTTTTATTTTGTCCAAATAAAAAAGAAACAACAAAAATAGCACTGGATTTTTATAAAAGTTATCCCAACTATAAGGAAAGAATCGCGTGGGGTGTCTATTGTGTGATGTTGAAAAATTATGGAGTAGCATTACAAAGTGGACAAGAAGCGTCTTGCTTAAGTTCGGCGGGTAGAATCAAAGAAATTGAAGAGAGACTAAATTTGTAAAAACAATTTTTACACAATAAGCTTTTTGTCCTGAAGCCTCGGACCTATTCCGTTTTGGGCGTCGTTACACAGCCACAAAATAATATACTACCACTAGCCCAAAGGAATGTCCGAGGCGAAAGTAAATGTTAGAGTTACCACACAAGGTTGGTAGTACAGTAGTTTGAATTCCGTCAGTTTCTCCCTTAAGGAGAAACCCGCCCGAAGCCCAATCGCCCATTCCGAAAAAGGAAATCCCGC
>JBBSXH010000089.1:0-1335 GCA_038045865.1 Nanobdellota archaeon | reverse complement strand
TAAAATATCAAATCATCTCTTCTTCTTTTTCTTAGAACTCTTGCTTTTACTTTTCTTTGACTTCATAATTTTTCTTATCTTACTTGCCTTGCTCTTCTTGCTTGCTCCTCTACTATGCTTCTTAATTGTCTTTGCTTTCTTTTTTTTCATCTTAATTTTCCTTTTTTTATTTTATGATAGGGCTCGGTGAGGTAGTGCCATAAACGCTTCCTGAAATCATTCTTAACCTATCAGCTTGTTTTAATGGTTATCTTCCTCGCACTGTGTATAAGCTTAAAGAGTACAGGTTTCGTATAGTGAGTTATAGCCCTTCCACCATATTAATAGCTGAGCACTCAACAGAGGCTTTAACAGTTGCATCCTTTCCAGGACAACCGACATTTTATAATAATCAAAAGGGTATTTAAGGATGCGTATTAATTTTAGAGGGATAACTTTATTTTTAATATTTTATAGTCCAATAGGGATTAGATTTGTGAGAGATAATTTAAAAAGTTTTAAGATGTAATTTTCTATAAAGATATTTTCTCATTCTAATCTCAAACCCATTTGATTCTTACAAAGATACTAATAAATTAGTATCAAAAAATAACAAAATTTAGATTATCGACTTTTAATTTATCACTTTCCCATTTTCAAAAACTTTCATTTGTCTTTTCTTTAATTCTTTAAAAAATGGTTCAGGAGGAACGCATGCCTCTGGGGCAAAGCTTCCTTTATCTTTTATTATCCCTTTTTTAATCATCTGAGCAATAATACTTGCAGGCATTCCAGTATCAATATTACATCCTGCATCTTCCCAACCTTTTATAGTAGGAACAATGCATTCCATTAAAATTCTTTTTTTCTTTCCATTCTTAACACCATAAATATCAACCCATAAATTTTCTGTTTCTTTGTAGCCCTCAGGAGTTTTTAATCTCTTTAAAATGCTAGTTAAATATTCAGCAGGTGCAACTTTTGTTCCATTAATCTTTACTTCTTTGTAACTTGAAAAACCTAAATCAATCAAAGTTTTTATTGTTTCAAAAGAATGATGAGGAAAACCAGCATAAAAATTAATATTTTTTACATCTTTATTTTTAAAATATTTATAAAAAGTATATGTTTCAGGATGAACCACAAAAAAAGTTTCTTCTCTCCCTACTTCTCTATAATTTTGTTTCATAACAGTGTGCATTGGTGTTTTTGTTATAAACTTGCTTGCTTTAACACAAGGAGCAGGTTGAGTAAACTCCCACATTATACTTTCCATAGAAAAAGGTACAACAAATTGTTTAATATTAGAATTCCATGCAAAACCAACTTCAATAGTATCTATTTTATCAAATTTTT
>JBBSXH010000088.1:0-2086 GCA_038045865.1 Nanobdellota archaeon | reverse complement strand
AGATATTTGATAGTTATAAATTTCAAATTTTAATTTCAAATAATATTTCAAATTTTTTACAAAATAAAATTTAAAATTTATTTGATGCAGGTTCCCTGCATCAAATTTATGCATTCACCCTGCATTCAAAAAGTTTGCTCAAATTATTAATTTAATTAATTAATTAATAAAACATAAAAAAAAATTTGGCTAGAATGGAGGAGTTTTCCTATATATTTTCTATATTTTTTAACTAAATCTGGATTTTCAATTACTAAATCTCTTCTCATTCTTTCAGCATGCTCGATATCTACACAGAAGACAATTGTTTTAGAAAATCTATCTGTATTTTTTAAAAATTCTGTAATTTTTTTAGCTACTACTTCTGTTCTCTCATCAATAACTAACTTTCTATCAAATTCCCTGTTTGTATAAACAAAATCAGGAATTTCGTTTCCAAATTTATCTAATTCTCCTTTTTTAGGACGGTATTCATCAACAGCCTTATCTATAGCTAAAGCAACTTTAACTACCTTATATGGTGCAAGAAATCCATCCTCTATCCCTTCTCTTAATGAATAGGTATAAAGTGGTTTTCCAAAATAATCTATATTTGAAGTATCTTTAGTTTCCTTTGGAGTTGCAGTCATACCTACTTGAAATGCTGGTTTAAAATATTCTAAAATTTCTCTCCATTGAGAATCTGCTTTTGCACTCCCCCTATGACACTCATCTACAATTATTAAATCAAAAAATTCTGGAGAAAATTGCTTATAGATATTTTTTATATCTTCTTCTCCTGAAACTGCTTGGTATAATGCAAGATAAACTTCAAATGCTGGATCTGCTTTTCTTTTAGATATTTTTGTAATAACCTTAGAAAGAGGTTTTAAATCATTATTTTTAGGTTGATCAATAAGAATATTTCTATCTGCTAAATATAAAACTCTTTTAGCAATCCCTGCCTCTCTTAATCTCCAAATAGTTTGGAAAGCAACATAAGTTTTTCCTGTCCCAGTAGCCATAACAAGTAATGCTCTTTTGATACCCTTTGCAATTGCTTCAATTGTTCTATTAATCGCAATTCTTTGATAATACCTTGGTTGTTTAAATCCTGGTTCATAAAAATAATCTGATGTTATAGTGTCTTCAATTTTTTCTGTAATTCCTTTATATTTTTTGTATTTTTCCCATAATTCTTATGGAGAAGGAAAATTGTCTAAAGACAAATTAATTTCTTTTCCGGTTCCTCTATCATGAAAAACAAATCCATCTCCATTAGAACTAAAAACAAAAGGAATATCTAACAATTCTGCATATTCTAATGCTTGTTGCATTCCTTCACCAATAGAATGGTTGTTATCTTTTGCTTCTAAAACTGCCAAAGGTAAATTTGGTTTATACTCAAGAACATAATCAGGAATTTTTTGTTTTCCTCTTTTAATTGTTTTTCCAGATACAATTATTCTTCCAGCTGTAAATCCTACTTCTTCTCTAATTTGTTTTTGTAGATCCCAACCCGATTTAATAATTGCAGGCATTATAAATTTAGATCTTATTTCCTGTTCATTCATTTGTTGTTTATTCATAGACATGTTATTTTAAGAAATCTAGTATTTTTAGGTTTATCTATCTTCAATCTTCTTACACCATTCGCAGTCATCGTTTTTCTCAGGACACTCTCCTTCCAACAACTTCAAAGCTTTTTTCCAAGCTCTCTCACCTTCCAAAGCACTTACATTCATCTTCACCAAATCTGTGTTGAAGATGACTTCTCCTGTGATTGTGACTTCTTTTGGGATGTAGAACAACAGAAAAGCGAAGTTTTCTGTTTCATATTCATTTTGTTGGAGAAGGAAATTATATATGTTCAGCTGAAGCTGATAATGTTCTGCTGTGTCTTCCTTGAGAGGGAAGCCACGAGTTTTATAATCCAAAACAATTAATTTTTCATTTTTCTTATTAATAAGAATATTATCAATAGCACCATGAAGAATATTATCTTTTTTATCTGTCCAACTTATTCCTTTAAAATTATTTCTCCATACTGACAAAAGGTTTTCCTCATCAAAAAGTTTTAAATTAGAACACTCGTTTTTTTCACATA
>JBBSXH010000087.1:0-3228 GCA_038045865.1 Nanobdellota archaeon | reverse complement strand
AAATAATTTTACTTCTAATGAAGATTTAACTAAGCAATATAATATAACTATAAACAATACTGATGGGGCAACTGGAAATATTACTCAAGTAAATATAACTCTCTCAACTAGTTTTGTACTTACTAATGGAACAGATAAGACAAGCATAGTGAATACAAGCGTGGATTCATTATTTTCAAATAATAGTGCTACTCTTCAGATTTTAAGGTGGCAAAATGTATCAAGTGGTTTAATCAATAGCAGTATGTATGCTAACTTCTCCTTTAATGCTACTGCATCTACCCCCGGAAATTACACTATTAATGTAAGTACTTTAAATTCCACTGGAGTTTATAATACTTCTTTTAATGTTTATATTAATGATACTACTGCACCATCTTCAATCCAATTTGTTAATGCTGGACTTAATGGATTTAATTTTACTAAAAATAATTCATTTGGACAAATATTTAATCAAACATATATGCCTATAAATATAAGTGTTGTAGATAATGGTATTCTTAGGTCAATTAATATATCTATTTATAATTATACTGCTGGCGCTGTTACTCCTTATACTAATTACTCTTCATCGTTATCTACTTCATTTCCGAATAATGCTACTACTTTTTTTGTTAATTTTACAGGATTAAGAGCAGGAAATTATTCAATAAATGCTACTACTTTTGATAGTTTTGGTAATACTAATGTTTCTACAACTTTAAATATAACAATTAATGATACTACTGCTCCCTCTTCAGTTGACTTTGTTAGTGCAGGAACAGGACTTATTACTAGTGCTAATCTTTCGCAAAATTATATACCCATAAACATCAGTGCTGTAGATAATGGTGTTATTAAAACATTTAACATAACTCTCACTAATGTCTCAAGTGGTCTAGCACTAAACACTAGTAATTTTACTTCAAATGCTACCACCCGTTTTTTAAACTTTACAGGGTTGGCTAATGGAAATTATTCAGTAAATGCTACTGTGCATGATAATAGTGGTAATACTAATACTTCTTCAGTTTTAACTTTTTCATTAGATACTCTTGCACCATCAATAACACATTCATGTACTCCAACAACAGTAAATACTGGACAAACAATAACTTGTACTTGCTCTGCTACAGATGCTACTTCTGGTGTAAACGGTTCAGTAGCTCATACTGCAAAGCCTACTACAAATACTGATGGAAGTTTTACAACAACATGTACTATAGGTGACAATGCAGGAAATATTGGAAGTTCTAGTATAAGTTATGAAGTAATTTCTTCAGCTGCTGCATCTGGAACAGGGGGTGGAAGCAATAGTATTACAAAAACATATATTCCAACTACTAACGAAATTAAATCTGGTTACAGCCAAGAATTGAAAAGTAATGAAAGAGTTAAATTAACTGTTGATAGTAAAACTCATTATGTTGCAATTAGCAGTTTAACTACTACTAGTGCAACAATAAGTGTTTCTTCAACACCTCAAACAGCAGTATTAGATGTTGGAGATGAAAAGAACTTTGATGTTAATGCAGATGGATATTATGATTTAAGTGTTAAATTAAATTCAATTGCAAATAGCAAAGCAGATGTTACTATTAAATCAATTAATGTGAAGGTAACTGAAGAAGTTGCTCCTAAAACAGAAGAAACAACAACTGGAGAAAAAATTACTGAAGGAATTAAAGATATTGCTACTGGAAAAGGTTCAACACTATGGATTATAATTGCAGTTATAGTTATCTTAATCTTAATTGGTGTTGGTTATAAGTATAAGAAAAAATAATAAATTCTTCTCCATAACAACTCATAACCCATATATTGGTGATCATTTCTAATTTTATTAAATAAAAAATCCCAATCACAGCAAGCTGTAAGGTATTTTTTAAGCCTCAAACTGGGACGACTAACTAAAATCGTAGCAAGCTACGGGGTATAAGACCCAGTTTGAGCAATTAATTGTGATATAATCTTAAAGAATTTATCGTCGATTAATATAAAATAATAATCTTAAATATACTTAGTTTTATAGATAAGTTTATAAACAAAAATTAGTTAATTAATTAATGAAAAGAGGGTTGTGGATTATTTTGGGAATAATTAGTTTAATTGTAATTTCAAATGTTCTTGCTTATCAAAGCACAATAACTGTTAAGACTGGATTACCTAATCAAGATATAATTTTCCGGGCAGCTAATCAAGTTGATGGAAAAACATTACCTGGAGGAGAATTTAGAGCAAAATCAGATAGTGGGGGGGAGGTTATTTTTGGTTATAATTTAGAACCTATTTTAATTAAAATGTCTTTTATGGCTTGGAATGGAAATAGTTATAGCACATTTTTAAATGGAAAAGAAGCAATTTTTATTCCAAATGTTATTTTAAATGAGTTTGTAGATGTTAATCTTAATCAAGCAAATGCGAGTGTAAATGCTTATTCTAATAAAACTAAAGAAGAACCTAAGGCAGAAAGTATTATTGAAAATGCAACAAAAAATAATTCTGGAATTAATGTTCAAGTAGAGGTTAATAACTCTGCAGTTATTGAAAATGAAACAATCGTCACATCAGAAAATCAAGAAAAAACTGAAACTAGTAAACTAACTGGTTTTGTAATTAATAATGGAAAAGAAGTTTTAACTTCATTAGTAACATATTATATTCTCGGAGGACTTTTAATTTTAATCGCAGGATTTATTTTTATAAAGAAAAAGATGGGCAAAAAAAAGTTATTTACTGTTACTAAATATTCAGAAATACAAAAGAATAAAAAGGAGTCTATAAAAGAAGATAGTGCTATTGCAAATGCAGAGAAAAAATTAGAAGAGGCAAAAAGAGAAATAGATGAAATAAAAAATAGAAAAAGCAGAATAGAACAAGCAAAGAAGAGATTAGAAGATGCAAAAAGAGAATTGGATGAATTAGGGGAATATTAATTTATTTTTTTGGTGAGGATTAATACTCGAAATCTGTATGAATTTCTTATAAAACTGCTGGATTATTATTTAAAATCTAACAATTTTGTATTAATCGCTTAATTAAACCTATAATCCCCTCTAGGTTAATAATATCACAATTTAATCGCTTTGAAATTAATTATTTAGATTGAGAAACATAAGCCAAAACTGGTAGAGATTACAAGATATTAACAAGTTAAAAGTATAAATCAGTTATTTTAAATAGATTTTGATTATACAGTAGATGAACATTTGTAAAGTTTAAGTAATCGAATCTCCCATATATTATAAA
>JBBSXH010000086.1:0-2032 GCA_038045865.1 Nanobdellota archaeon | reverse complement strand
ATTATGGAAGAAAGATTGCTTGACAAGGATAAAGAAGAAGGAACAGATACGGAAGCAATGTATTATATTTCATTAGTAACTTTGATACATCCAATAAATGATGTTTGGCATAATATCTACATGAAATTGTTTTATAACTTTGCACAAAGCATGAATATTGATGTGAGCAATATTGCTGATAAAAATATTGTTTTAGGCATACGGGAAAATAAGGAATTAATCAAAATCAAGAAATGGATTTACCAATCGCAGAAAAAACACTTAAAAGGCAAATTGAGGAGGAAAAAATGAAAAAAACTTTTTGGAGTGGAATAAGTGTATTTTCTCCTGGAAATTTTGTAGCTATTCATTTATCAGCAATAGATGGGGAATATACAATAGAAAACAAAAAGCAATTTTTAGAAAAGTTTTTTGAAATAAGCAAAAAACCACTATTAACTCCTAGCGGGTTGATATATAATAGCCCATTTGCTATGCCAGAAATTAATTTTAATCCTAAATATGCTCATTTGGAAGGAAAAAAGTTTGAATTTTTAATAGAGAATATTGGGAGGAAAATTTATAGAATAGTTTTGGATAAAATAAGATTTGTAGAAAATAAATATACAGAAATAAGTGTATGAAAATGATTAATCCAAAAATCAGAAAAATATTTGCAAAAACAAACAAATTAATTGAGCAAAAAAGAAGAAAAAAGAAAAAATAAGTGAGATAATAAACAAGGAAATAAGATTGTTATTGGAGGCAAAAATGATAAATCCGCAGTTAAAAAAATTAATGGCAGAGCAGAATGAGCTGATTAAGAAAAGAATGGATAATATTGACAATGAGCTTAAAAAAGACATAAATGTCTATGATGACAAGCATGATTTTAATGAAGATATTGAGATGAAACTGCAGGAACTTGCAATTAAACTGCTGGAAAAACAAGGATTTCCTTTTGGGGAATACAGGATAAAGCAGAAATCATTTGAGGGAAGGCAAAGCGATTTTGCTTTATTATTATCATTGAATGAAACATTAGATAAAAAAAGATACCTTTTGATGAAAGGCAAAAGAAGGAAATTGTGGAATAGGGTTGTATTTTTGGATTTAAATTCAAGACAAGGCAGTTTAATGCTGGTTTTATCCATGCTAGGCTCATCATTCATAAAATTAGTGATTGAATGCAGGGAAAGTGTTAATCAATTAATGCACAAAAGAGTGAAAGTTAATGAAAACATAAAGATTAATGAAACATTTAAATTTGAAAAAATAGAAGGATTGGAAATCAAGCAGGAGCAATGCAGAAGTATTGATTTTAGATTTGAGGATACTGCCAAAAGCATTAATTTTGGCATTTATGATGGCAGTAACTTGATTTTCCTTAATGATAATGTGTATAATTCAATCCTGAATGCCATCAATGAAAGGAAAGATGACATAAAGAAATTCATTAAATTAAGGGAAAAAATATTGAAAGAGATGGATTCGCATATAAACGAGCCTTATCTTGGAATGTTGGGGCTGGAATAATGGCAAAATGTTTTAGTTGTGGGAAATTAATCCCAAGAGATACACCGCAGATTTTAAGGAATTTAATCTATATTCAATTATGTAGTTATTGTAAGAGGTTTAAATAAAATGCAACTGCCACAACAATTAACACCTATGCAAAAGATTACGAAGTCCAAAATCAGGCTATTGAGTGAATCACCTTTCTTTGGGTATCTTGTTTTAAACCTTAACATTAAGGAAGATAACAATATGCCAATGCCAACCGCCTGTGTTGATGCATTCGGCAATATGTTCTTTGACAGCAATTTCATTAATAAATTAGATTTGGATGAATGTAAAACAGTTGTTTGTCATGAAGTTTTACATTGCTTAACACCAGATATGATTGTAGGCACGAAAGATTTAAATATTTCAGAAATTAGTGATAATGATATGGTAATTGATAATAATGGAAAAGAGTGCAAAGTATTAGGAATGTCCGAAAGAATATATAAAGGAAGAAGGCGGAAGCCTGCCGGAGGATGTTTCAAAATGG
>JBBSXH010000085.1:0-6763 GCA_038045865.1 Nanobdellota archaeon | reverse complement strand
ATAAATTTTTTTCTTTTTTTAGTTCAATCTTTAATTATTTATTTAAAAGATATCCAACTATAGAATTGTCTAAAGAACAGAGAAATTCTTTTGAACAAGGATTGGACACTAAAATAGTCAATAATTACAATATTCTATATAAGCCAGGAGAAATAATCTTAAAAAGAAAGAATTTAGATTATTTAGTGGAGATGTAAAAACATGAGAGTAGGAAGAAGATTAACAGGATTTGTAAGTACAAGAGTAGGTGTAATTGTAACTGGGTACAAAACTAAATTTGGAGTAGACCCGGGTTTAGAAGATGTAATTGTACCAATAGCAAGTGCACAGACTAATGCATTAGGAAGAAGAGCAACTGCTTCTGTGTATGTATCTCATACTAATCGTCAACCTATGAGTGCATTACCAGACTCTTTGAGATATTTAAATTATGGAAATGCCTCAAGAAGAGGATTAGTGCCTGTTATAGATGATTATAATAATTTATGAAATTTATTCTTAAAAAAAAGCCAACAAGTTTTTTAGAAAGATTCAAGATAAAAAAGAAAGCTACTATAACTTCTAGAGAAACTCTTTTAAGTAAACTTGGGTTTACAAGAGAGTACACATCAAAGATAAAAACAGATGTTGAGATTTCTGATACTGGAGATTTAGAAAAATTCATAAATTCATTAGCTGATGCAGGGCATACAAACCCTTTAGGAATACCAAGAGAAATACTTGAAGGATATTATCTCATAATAACAGGCAGATTAAAAGAATTTTTAAATGAAAAAATATTTTTAGAAGAATTAAGTAGGGCATATCATAAACTTAAAAATATTAATGAAAGAGAGCTTGATTATGATATGCGTTATTTAAAAAATTTAGGTCAACAAATAGAAGATTCTGAAGAAAATATACCTTTAATAAAAAGAAGTTATGATGGTTATTGTTTAATTACATTAGTTGGAGATACTAAAAAATATTCTATCTTTTTTGAATAAATAATTATTAATTTCAAGTAGCATATATTTTTATAATAATCCTTCTTAATAAATTCATGAACATCAAAAGAGTATTAAAATCAATAAGTTTTTTATTAATTGCAATAGGAGTATTTATTATAATTATTCAGCCTGCTTCTACAACAGGCGCTGTTATTGATTTATCTTCTTCACTTTCAAGAATCTGGTTTTTTATTGGACTAGGATTGATTATTAGTGGTTCTATTCTAATGTATCTTCCTAAAGATATTTAAACATGACAAAAAAATCATTTTTTAAAGAAAATACTCAAACAGAAATTAGAGATAAAAGTTTAGTCAAAGTAGCTAAAATCTCAGATATTGTTGAATTAACAAATAATGAATATATAATAATATCTCCTTTAGTTCCTTCTGGTTATGAATCAGCAAGAAAATTTATGAAACATGCTCCAGAGGTTTGGCCTAAAAGACAATATAGTATAGAACAAGCAATAAGAGAAGGAAAAACACCAGTTCAATTAAGAGAACAGGCTTTTAATAATATTGCAGGTTCATACTTTTGTGGTTATACTTTTTTGCCTTTAGGAAGAGATAGAAGAAAAAGAAAAGTTTCTTTAATTGAATGTTTAGAAGGAGCAAGAATTTATGCTTATTCTAATCAAGTTAAAGGAGCAGGGATTATAATAAATCCTTATGATGATGCAAAAAAAGTAAGACAAGAAGGTGCAGAAATTATTTGTAAAGTTCCTTCAAGAACAGAAGGGGAAAAGAAAATTAAATTTAAATTAACCTCGGTTCCTGTTATTGACTCTCCTGAAAAATATGCAATTGCTACAAATTTTGGTTCAGATCATTCATGCCAATCTAAAAGATTTAATATAAGATATAGATACACTGATGATAAAGAGGCTTCTTCAATTATTAATATATGTGCCCATGAAATTGCAGGGTATATTGGAGTTATAGATTACTACCATGAAAATGAAAAAAATATTATTCCATTACAAATGTGTCAATTTGCTATACCTTCTCAAGAAACAGTTAATTTTTATTTAAATCTAGAAAATAATGTCTTGGTTCAAGATGATTCATTAAAATCAAAAGATAAATTAAGAAAAATAAATAGAGCAGAAAAAGAAATTGCACTATGGGGTTTAGTTAAAAAGTTTGGGCATGACAGAACATTTTATTCGAGAAAATCAAGAGACGGCAATATTGCAGAATATAAGTGGAAGAGATAAAAGGTTATTCTTGTTTAAAAATTAGCAAAAGATTCTAACAAAAAAGCTTTATAAATAACTTCACTATTATAAATATATCATAAATTTTAGTGAGGTTAAAATTGATAATTTATAAAAAATGAAAGAAAATATGAAAAAAGAAAATATTGATGAATCTTTGTTTTGTATGTTAGCAAGTGAAGAGGCTTTGGCTAAAAATTGGTTATCTAAAGATGATGAAAAAGCATGGAAAGATCTGTAAAAGAAAATGCTTTGGTTTTTCAAAACTTCATTAGATTTTATTCTTCTTCATATCCCTCATCCTTCAAATTTTTATTCTCATCAAATTCATCTTCTTCAAGAAAATCATTATATTCAGAAAACTTAGGATTTTGCTCAGAAGCATTATCAGATTTATGCATTTTTAGATTTTTATATAAAAGTATTTTTATTAAGATAAATATCTTTGTTTAGATAATCAACTAGGATATATAATCCTCTTAGATATATAAGCTTTTCCCATGCTTTTTATAGCCAGACATAAATTTATAAGATTAAATATATATTTTGGAGTATAACCTTTAAAAAATGAAAAAAGATAAATTTTTAAACCCCTTTTCACATATAATTTTAGTACAGCAAATCCAGGGGATTAACCCATTAATTTTTCGGGAACAAAGCTTGGATGTCTTTCTTAAATGTTTATATGTTTTTTATTAAATTTAACTAACTCTTAAGAAAGGACTCAAAGAAAACAAAATGGCAAACAAATACAAAATTGACTTTAAATACAATCTAAAAGTATTTTGGGGTTTTTTAAGGAATTATAAGTTGATTATAGCCTTGACTATACTAATTGTCATTTTATCACAAGGAAAGAGCATACTTGATAAATATTTATTCAAGGTTTTAATTGATAATGGTACAAATTATGTTATTGGAGCAATCTCAAAAAGTGTAATTTTTAATATTGTTATAATTGTATTCTCAGTTTTCTTAGTAATAAGTTTAATGAATGTATTTTTTAATTGGTTTTTGATTCATTTAAATAATAAGCTGGATTCATCACTTATTTTTGACTTAAAAAACAAATTTTTCAATCATATCATAAGTTTAGACCACGAATTCCATGTTACACATAAAACGGGAAGTTTAATATCAAGATTAACAAGAGGAGCAAGCGCAATCGAAAGAATGACTGATAATTTTATTTTCAATTTATTTCCATTAGTGTTTCAAACAATAATAGCAGCAGTATCTATTTTTTATTTTGATATAGCTCCGGCAATTGCAATATTGCTTACTGCAGGGGGTTTTATTGTGCTTAGTATTTATGTACAAAGGAAACAGGAAACATCAAACATATTAGCAAATAAGACAGAAGATTTGGAAAAAGGAATAACAGCAGACATGTTCACTAATATAGATTCAATAAAATATTTTGGTAAAGATGAATTTATAAAACAAAAGCATACAAAACTTACCCAGAATACCAAAACGAATTTTCTCAAATATTGGGATTATTTTAGATGGCTAAGTGCAGGACAGAGTTTAATTCTTGCAATTGGAACAATCGCAATTATTTATTTTCCAATAAAAGAATTTTTAGCAGGAACAATGAGCTTAGGAACTTTAACATTTATTTATACAGTTTATATTGGATTAATTGGGAATATTTTTGGATTTGTTCATGGAATAAGAGAATACTACAGGGCAATGGCAGATTTCCAAGAATTATTTGAATATGGAAAAATTGAAAAACAAATTATAGACAAACCAAATGCAAAAAACTTAGAAATTAAAGAAGGCTCTGTTGAATTCAAAGATATGAGTTTTAATTATGGAAAAAGAAAAATATTTAAAAATTTTAATTTAAAAATTCCTAAGAATAAAAAAATAGCTTTAGTTGGACATTCAGGATGTGGTAAAACTACTTTAGTTAAACTTCTTTATAGATTCTATGATTTGGAAAAAGGACAGATAAATGTAGACAATCAGGATATAAAAGATGTTAAACAAGAATCTTTGAGAAATGAAATGTCCATGGTTCCACAAGAAGCTATTTTATTTGATGATACTATTTACAATAATATTGCATTCTCAAATCTAAAAGCTTCAAGAACAGAAGTAATGAATGCAATAAAGTTTGCTCAATTAGATAAAATAATTAAAAATTTTCCAAATAAAGAAAATACTATTGTAGGAGAAAGAGGAGTTAGATTATCTGGTGGAGAAAAACAAAGAGTTTCAATAGCAAGAGCTATTCTTGCAAACAAGAAGGTCCTAGTACTCGATGAAGCAACCTCTTCTCTTGATTCTGAAACAGAATTTGAAATTCAAAAGGATTTAAAAGAACTAATGAAAGGAAGAACCTCTATAATAATAGCACATAGATTATCAACAATAATGCATGCAGATACAATTGTAGTAATGAAAGATGGAAACATAGTTCAAATGGGAAAGCACAATGAATTAATAAATCAAAGCGGGGAATATAAAAAATTATGGAATCTGCAGAAGGGTGGGTATATAAAATGAAAATATTTTCATTTTATAGTAAATAATTTATCTAATGACTTTGTTAATATCTCCGTAGGAATGAGCTGGGTTAGAGAAATTATTAATAGTTTATGATGATTTTTCAAACAAAACTTAATTTTATCATCTGCATATCTAGAATATGACTTACCTATCCGATTCTTACAAAGATACCAACAAATAGTTTATAGTTTCTTCAAAATTTTAAGTAGATACTTAAATATTAAACCATCATGTTACACATAACAGAAAATAAGTTATTCATAACAGATTATCAATAAAAGTGTTACAAATAACATAATAAATGTTACACATAACAGAAAGATATTTAAACATTAAAATCCTGCTTTTTCTATGACATTGATAGAAGTTCATTTTGAAAATGCGAGAAATTTAATAGAAGATATAGAAGAAAAATTAAGATTAGATGTAGCTGTTAAAAGACAAAAATTAGTAGGTTTTGCATGTTCTGAAGCTTCATGTGAATTACTATCAATCCTTCTTCATAAGAAAAACCTTGTAACTCCTGGTTTTAATATTAACCACAGATTTTTTGCTTCTGAAAAAATAGCTAAGAATAGATTTGATTTTGATTTTCCTGAGAAGAATATTCTTATTTCTCTTTTAGTTAAACAAGATGAATTTAGAACTTCTTTATGTTATGGAAAACCAAAAGAAACAAAAATAGTTTTTGATTGTACAAAAAATCTCTTCGAAATTAAAAAAATAATTGAAAAAGAGATAGGAGAAAAAATATGATACTAGCATACATATATGATTTCATATCTTTTTTGTTTGAAAAAGACTTGAAAAGAGAAATAAAAAATATAATCCTATATGGTTCTGTTGCCAGTCAGGAATATGATAAAGAAAGTGACATAGACCTTTTCATTGAAATCTGGGACAAAAATAAAAAAAATGATGTTGAAAAAAAAGTAAAAGAGCAACTAAATAAATTTGAAGATATTTCAGTAAGGGTTTGGTATCCAAGAGGAATAAATAATAGTTTTTCAATAATAATTGATAGTTTAGATTCTCCAAACTGGAAAAATCTCAAACAAGATATAATATCAAATGGAATATTATTATATGGTAAATTTAAAGAAAATCCAGAAAAAACACAGCATAAAGCACTATTTACATTCGCATTAAATAAAATAAGCCAGCAAAAAAAGATGATGTTTATAAGAGAGTTATATGGTTATGAACAAAAAAAACCAGATAAAAAAACAACTTACAAAAAACAAGGTATGTTAGAAAAACAAGGAGGAATAAAACTCTCTCAAAATGCAATTATGATACCTATAGAAAAGACAAAAGAATTTAGAGAATTCTTCTCAAAATTAAAAATAACTCCTGAAATAAGGGAAGTTTGGATGAGATGAAATGAAAAGTTAAAATCTTAAATTTTCCATCATCCAACACATTTATAAACCCATTTTCTCATTTATTTTTATAAGAGACATAATAATACAGATAGATTATAATAATGTTCAAGAAAAAACTTGCTTAAAAAAGCACGACTTTTTCTTACTTAGCTATTAAATATTTGTCAGATTGAGTGATAATATCCTCAATAAAATTTCTCTTAAATAGATTGTTAATAATAACAATAACCGAAAAAGCGCAATGGCTAAAATGTCCAGCGAATAGAAACTTATAAAAATTAACACTCTCAAATTCAAACAAATACAAAATGGAATCATTTAGAAAACTTGGAATAAGCGAACCTATCCTTAAAATTCTTAAGGAAAAAGGATTTGAAAAACCTAGTGAAATCCAGGAAAAATCAATTCCTCCAATACTTGCAGGAAAAGATGTTATAGCAGGTGCTTCAACAGGAAGCGGAAAAACTTTAGCATTTGGTGCGAGATTATTGCAACATTCTAAAAAAGATTTTGGTATACAAGCTTTGGTTTTAACACCAACAAGAGAATTAGCAGAACAAATTTCAAATGCTCTATATGAATTTTCACAATATGATGAAAGAGATGTTGTTGCAATTTATGGGGGGGTATCAATGTTACCTCAAGTTAAA
>JBBSXH010000084.1:0-4143 GCA_038045865.1 Nanobdellota archaeon | reverse complement strand
AAACCAATTATTTATATAAATGAGCTAATTTTAGTTGAGAAAGCTCATCTACTGACACCAACCAAAAGCTTTATAAACCAATCCCCTTTATAAAGTTTATAAATCTAATCCTATTCAAAAGTAACAAACAAAATTAATAAAATGGCTACTCCAAATACTGCAAAAGCAACTTCTTCTCTAAAAATACAAAATATAGTTGCTACAACTTCTTTAGGAAAAGATGTTCCATTAACAAAACTTGCAAAAACAATTGCAGGAACAGAATATAATCCAGAACAATTTCCAGGATTAGTTCTAAGAGTTAAAGAACCAAAATCAGCAGTTTTAGTTTTCTCTTCAGGAAATTTAGTTTGCACAGGAACAAAATCAATAGCACAAGTTAAATTAGTTATTGAACAAGTTATTAAAACACTTAAAAAAATAAATATAAAAATAACAGACAAACCAAAAATAACAGTTCAGAACATAGTTGCATCTGGAAGCATAGATATTCCATTAAATTTAAATTTCCTAGCATTAGAATTAGAAAACACAGAATACGAACCAGAACAATTCCCAGGATTAGTATATAAATTAGTAGAACCCAACGCAACATTCTTGTTGTTTAGTAATGGTAAGTTAGTTTGCACAGGAACAAAGAACAATCAGCAATTAGAAGATTCTATGGCTCAGTTAATTAAGAGAATAAAAGAAGCGAATAAGAATAAGAAATAATTTCATTAAACTTATTCTTATCGTGTGATTTTCTCGAATTATCTTTGCTAAATCTTCTATTTATAATTTTATTTAGTTGTTATATTTTTAATTACTCAAAATCAAATTACTCTGCTCAACCCATTCTTACTAAATCTTCTCCTCTTGCTCGAAGATTTCACTGATATTTATTGATAATATTAATAATTATTAAGTGGGGGGTTAATTTATAAATATTTAGAATAAAATAAAAATTAGGGGAATTATCAATTCTTTGTTCTATTTAACTATGCTATCCCATGGCAAAGTTTAATTGAGCATTTTTCCTACCCCTACATTTATCATGAAATAGCAAGATTTATAAATATGTAGGTATAAGTATATTAATGGTAAGTATACATAAGAAAACAGTTGAAGGAAATGAATATTTCTATCTTGAACATAGTTTTAGAAAGGATGGGAAAGTAGAAAAAAAAGAATTATATTTAGGAAAAGAAATACCCAAAGATATAGAAAAAATAAAAAAAGAATTTATCTCAGAAATATACACTAAAACTTGGTTAAATCAATTAGATAAAATTAAAGAAAATTATTCTAAAGAACAAAAGAAAACTCCTATTTCTGCAAAAGAAAAAGAAATAGAAAATTTTATGATTAAATTTACTTATAATACCCAAAGAATTGAAGGTTCTAAACTTACTTTAAGAGATACTGCAAATCTTTTAGAAAAGGGAGAAACTCCTAAAAAACCTCTAAGAGATATAAAAGAAGCAGAAGCTCATAAAAAGGTTTTCTATGAGATGTTAAAGTATTCTAAAGACCTTAATCTTCAAATCGTATTGCAATGGAATAAAACACTACTTTCAGAGACTAAACCAGATATAGCAGGAAAAATAAGAAATCATGAAGTAGCAATTTCTGGGAGTAAATTTAAGCCTCCTTTAGCCATAGAATTAGAATTCTTGTTGAAAGAATTCTTTGATTGGTATAATAAGAATAAAGGCAAATTACATCCAGTAATTCTTTCAGCATTAGTTCATTTAAAATTTGTAACAATTCATCCATTTTCAGATGGAAACGGAAGAATTTCAAGGTTAATGATAAATTTTATTTTAAATAAACATAAATTTCCAATGTTAGATATCCCTTATGAAAATAGAAATGGTTATTACACAGCATTAGAAAGGTCTCAAATAAAACAAGAAGACAAAATATTTTTGCAATGGTTCTTTAAAAGATACTTGAAGGAGTATAAGGGGTTATTGTAATTTAACACATTCAACCCCCCATCATTTCATTTGTTTGAGAAGTATATTTTATACAACAATATTCTAAAATAGATAATTATTTATGTCAAGAATTGAAACCATATTCTTTAGGATATGGTCGTAGTTAAATTAACTGTTTTCAATTCTTGAGCATCCTAAAAACAAGGGGCTTTCACAAACTCCATCTTTTAAGATGGAGTGCCCCATTGTTTTTTTGATAAACAAAACTCTGCTTTCTAAGATACAAAAAATAGGTTACTAAACCCCTCGCTTAAATTTATCAATTATTTGCCCTATTAAACTATGCGATACCATCGTAAAGAAATAGGCTAAACTATACGATACCATCGTAAAGTTTATAAACCCCCAAATTGTGTAATATTTATGGATATAGAATCAGAACTTTTCAAACAAAATCCTTGGTGGGAAAAGAAATTTGAAGAAAAAAGCATTCCAAGAGAAATTTACTTAAATGAGATATTCAGAAATATAAAAAGCAAAGAGATTATATTTTTAACAGGATTGAGAAGAATTGGAAAAACTACCATATTAATGCAGACAATAAATCAATTATTAACTAATAAAACAAAGCCCGAAGATATTTTATTTATTAGACTGGATTCTTTTAATCTCCTAGAATATTCAATCCATCAATTAATTGAAGAATATCGTAAGATTCATAAAAAGTCTGTTTCAGATTTTTTTTATTTGTTCTTAGATGAGGTTACATCCAGAGATAACTTTGAGCAAGAATTAAAGAGTTTATACGATGATAATACTTTGAAAGTTATTTGTTCTTCATCAATTGCTACTCTAATGAGAGACAAAAAAGCTCATCTTACAGGCAGGACTAAAACAATCGAAGTAATGCCTTTAACATTTCAAGAATTTTTACAATTTAAAGGAGCAAATATAGGCAAAGCAGACAAATCAAAACTAGAAAGCTATTTTAAAGATTATTTGAGAATTGGTGGAATTCCTTATTATGTTTTAACAGAAGATAGAGCCTATTTAAATGAATTAGTTGAAAGTATTGTGTATAAAGACATAATAGCCTATCATAAAATATCTGGAGAAAAAGCAATAAAAGATTTATTTGTATTATTATGCCAAAGAGTTGGAAAGCCAATGAGCTATAACAAACTTGCAGAAATATTAAAGATTTCAGTAGATAGTGTTAAGAGATATGTTAGTTACTTTGAAAAAGCATATTTGTTTTATGTTGTGGATAGATATTCTAAATCTTCCAATGAAAAAGTAACTTCTCCTAAAAAAATTTACATTGGAGATGTGGGAATAAAAAATATTATAACTGATTTTAAAGATTTAGGAGCAAGTTATGAAAATCTTGTATTTTTAAAGATTAAAGATGAAAATCCAAATTATTACTTAGAAAATTCAGTAGAGATAGATTTCATTACAAAAGATAGTTTAATCGAAGCAAAATATAATCAGGAGCTTAATAAAGAACAATTAGAAACCTTTAACACCATAAAGTCAAAGAACAAGATTATTGCTAATGGATATAAGTTTTTCTTAGAGTGATTTTCCTCCATCTCCCTTTTAACCCCCATGACTTCATTTGTTTGAGAAATTACTAACTTAAATTTCGATATCTAGTCTTAAACCAATCCACATGGGGTCTTTGTAAAGTATCAATAAATTCTAAGGTTGTTTTTATATTTTCATAAGGCAATAAAAATTCAGTGCCTTGATGTATATGTTTTAAACTTCTTAAAATATTATTTGCATAATTCCATTGAAATCTATCTTTTCCCCTGCGATAATCATCTCCAAAATTAAATTCCTCTTCTTTAAATCTTAAATAAGATTTTAAATGATTTATTATATCAAAACCAGAAACATTTTTAGATAATTCCTTTGATAAATTTAAGTTAGATTTTTTGTTACTTAATGGGTTTCTCTCCTGATTAATTAAATCTTGTAATACTCCAATAACCATTCCAAGTTCTCTTTTGTCTTTACTAATCAGTTTCTCATGAAATCTTTCCCACTCAAAAGATTCTAAAACATGCTTATAATCTATATCAGGTCCAATACATGCATTAACCATTATATTCCTTATTCAATTCATATTATAAAGATTATTGTAATTTAACACAATCACCCCCCCCCATGACTTCATTTGTTTGAGAAGTATATTTTATACAACAATATTCTA
>JBBSXH010000083.1:0-11256 GCA_038045865.1 Nanobdellota archaeon | reverse complement strand
TAAACTTGCCGATTTGCAAAAAATTATAGAATTAGTTTAGTTGGGATGTAGCCTGAGGCGAGATAAATACGAACCCGGGGGATACTAATTTGGTAATATGTAAATCGTACTCGCAAGGTTAGAGTTTTCAAAGTGGTATGAGATTTTTTAATTTAGGGAATTAATCTCAAAGCGAAAAAAGATTAGCTTCAAAATATACAACACATTCCTACAAAACTTCATTTTCTCTTCTGCAAATTTAAGAAATTGAAGCCCAAGCGAGTAAGACTTATAACATTATTAACAAATTTATAGCATCATCAAAAATCCAATCAAAATACTAAAAATATTCTCACCACCCTAACTAAAAAGAAGTTTTATTCGTTTTTCTTCTTCATAACAAACCAAACTATTGCAATCACAACAATAATTCCAATTATCCAATAGATAATTGTTGTGCTGATGCCTGCAGGAGACTCTGTGCCTGGTTTTTGAACAACAATTACATCAAATCCTCCTTGGAAATTTTGAGAGAAAGTTACTCCTGTTGCTGTATCATTTGATTGAATTTGAGTAAATTTATGAGTAATATGATATTTTTTACCTAAACTTACATCTTCTGGAATTTTAACAATTAATCTTGCAGTAATCTGCTCATTATACTTTATATCATATCTTTCTTTATCAAATGAAGATATTTCACTTCCTTCTAAAATTTCTGCTTTAAGTGTGGCTCCTTCTTTTACATCTTGATTACTTAAAATTATAGCAACTACAACTTCTTGTCCAGAATAAGCTTCTAAAGGATGAGTTTCAGAAAAAACATTTGAGGTTCCTAAAGCACTAACTAAAGAACAAAAAGAGATTAATAATATCCCCACTATTAATAAACTTTCTATTTTTTTATTTGTTTTATTTATTTTCATTTTTAACAAGATGATGCACATGCAGTAACTGCCCATGCTGATGAAGAATAATCTCCTGCATCAATAGGATCTGTAGTTTGTCCTGCTGGACGATTTACTTGGGTTAAGCAAAAAAACAGTTCTTCACGTTGGGTAGCAAGTCCAAAAGTTCTATCTGCAATTTGTACCGGAAGATTAGCATTAAGAATATTTTGATCTGCTATTGTTAAAGTAACTTTATCAGCCTGAACACAAGCACTATCTGTTTCATCAACTGCAAAACTAGAAACATCTATTGCATCAATAATTGCATCTGCACCAGCAATAGCCTGTACAAGATTTGCACCTTTTATTTTAATTTTTCCGGGCTTAGCACTTGAGTATTCTACATTTCCATTATTATAAACATTTAAGTCTGGATTAGAATTAAGATTAATTGAGGTAGATGTAACTCCTGGGAAACTAATTGTATCTTTTCCTAGTCCTCCTACCATATCCGCATCTATACCAACATCATCTGAATCTGCTAATAAAATACCATTAGCAGTATTATAGATTAAATAAGGATAATTTCCTAAAACAGCTGTTGAAAGTTTAGTATCTGTTTTTCCAGATCCATCATCAACATCAACATTTATAATCCAATCTGAAGCTGCAACATCCCAATATTTCATAGAAATAGCTGGACAAATAAAAAGGACATTTGGAGTACATGTAGAAGGAATTTGAGTAGTTGTACAAGTAACTTTATCTGTAATAGCTGGTCCAGGCCTATTAACTCCACTTTTTGAAATATAAGCTTTAACAACCGCGTTACCATCTGTTAAATCAGCACAACCATCAGGATCTGTAATTAAAACCCTAATTCCAAGTTTATTAGTTCCAGCATTATCTACAATATCAACACCAGTTCCAGGTACAGGTGTAAATCCATCTCCACCAGTTCCAGTAATTGTATCTTCATCAGGTTTAAGCCAAGAAACAATTGTTGGAGCACTGCCCGAAACTGTTAATTTTGCAGTTGCACTTTCAGCCAGTTCCCCTTCCAAATCTTTATTATCATTACCAAATGTAAAAAGATCTTTCCATCCAGCATTTATGCTCACAATTGAAACTAAAACTATTCCTAGAATAAATATTCCTAACACAACTCTTTTACCAACCCTTTTATCACTCTTCATAAATTAGATAATAAAATACTCTTTATAAATATTTCTGAGATTTTCAGAAAGCTAAGCTCTTTCTGAAATTTGATATTTATAATGATTCTTAGTTATTTCTAAATTATTTCTGAATTTATCGAGATAATTTTAAAATTATTTAAAATAAATTATTAATTTTTACAAACTAAATTTGGTTAGTAATGTTGTAGGAATAACAATGAAAAATTTATCAGAAAGTTTTGTGGGATATTCTTCAAAACAATAACTCATAACAAAAGCTTATTCATCTCAACCATAAATTCTTTAGCCCTCTTCAAAGAAGTTTGTGACTTTGAAATTTTATCTATCTCTCTTGTTTGATATTGAATAAAACTTCTTTTTTCTCTTTCAAAATCAAAATTTTCAACGAGACTTTCTGCTTTATTTTTTGCAAGAAGCAATGCCTCTTCTTTTGCTTCTTCATAATCTTCAATTAAACTATTTCTTAATTTATCCTTAACAAAAACAATTAAAGCATCACTAGTTACTTTATGGGAAATTTTATCTCCAACTTTATAGCCTATTTTATAAAGAACTGCATTTGCTATATAAAACATTGAATAATAAGAACAAACAATTATCCAAAGAGAGGATTTATTGTTTTTAGAAAGAAAATTTGCTGTTTCTAAACTCTCATTAGCATTATTTGAAAGTATTTCAAAAATTTTATTTTCAAAACTTTGTTTAGTTATCAAACCTTCATTTAAATAAGATTTAATATTAGATTGTGCTTCCTTTATCCTTTTTTCATCTAGCATTTGATAACAATTTGTAATAATCTTCTATTCCAAATAAGATAATATTATTTTTAATTGCTTCGCTTACTACTGTAAACTCCTTACTTTTAAGCATTTGAATAAACTCATCATAACTTGCATGAGTTAAATGAATCTTATAAGGCAATAAATCTAATTGCTGATTAACTTTTTTAGATTCATCTTCATTTGAAATTAACAAAAGATCTATATCTGAATGTTTTGTTGTAGTTCCTTTAATTTGACTTCCAAACATCAAAAGAATAAATTGTCTATTAATTTTCTTCAAATTATTGTAAATCATAAGAAAATTTTTGTTTTTTAATAAATCTCTATTTCTTTCTTTCTCAACAACAAAAACATCTTCATTAAAAAAATTATCAAAACTACACCTTTTCATATTTCCAAAATCTTCTACTTTAATAGAATTCTCTTTTTCCAGCTTCTTGATGTTTGTATGAATCAATTTATAATCTATCTTAAGTATTTTTGAAATTTCATTTATGCTAAATGTCTTTTCCCTATTGCTTATAAGGTGCTTTAATATCTTTTGTTTTATGCTTATCATGTTAATAGTAACATAATATTATGTTATATCTAACATATATAAAGCTTTGCTTGAAATAACCTTAATCTCCTTTTTGTTAGTAGTGTTGTAGAAATGATAAGGAAGAGTTTAGCAAGAAGTTTTGTTGGGGGTTCTCAAATTAACAATTCTAAATCTTACATATTTTAATTTTTATTTTAAACACTCTAAAATGACTAACATATCGATTAAAACATAACATTATCAACATTTCAAAAAAATAAATTATTCTAACTCCTAAAATAACTTCATCTCATCTTCTTCATCGCCCTATTATATAATGTATAAACATTTCTCTGGTCTTTTCCAAGCATCTCAGCAATATCTACATTTCTATATCCTTTTTCTTTCAAATATTTAACAAGAGATTCTAATATACTTAATTTTCTATTGCTAATGATTTCAATATTAATTAGTAATTGTTTTTCAGAAGTTTTGTATATTATTTTTTCTGCAGATTTTTTAATAGCATTATTATAATTAGTCCATACACTTCTCTCATTTCTATTAATCATCTTAGATATTTCAGAATATCTCATTTCTAAATTCTCTTTCATATATTTGCATAATGCCTCAGCAGGACTTAATCTATCTCTGAAAATAGAAATAGGAACTTCAATCTTAATCTCATCTGATTCTTTTCTTTCAGCTTCTTTTAATAAATCTTTAATACTTGTTTTATATTTACTTTTTAATAATAAATCCAAGCTCAACAAAGATTCATAATCTAATTCAGATGATTTTTTATTTTTCTTCTTCCTCTTAACTCTAACAACAACTACTGATAATACAAGTGTAATATCAAAATTAAATCCGATAGATTTAATTATAGATAAAATAAATACTTGAACTCCGGTTATATCCCAAGGTGAAACAGAATTATAAGTATCTGCTCTAAGTAATTCGGAATCTTTTTTAATTTCCTCTAAACAAAAATATAAGTTTTTATTTTGAGGGATCCCATCTATCGACTTTGAAATAAAAGAATTATCAATATTAACAAAATCAAGAGGTTCAATATTATCAAATATTTGCCCATTATCACAAGGAATAGGATTAACACTAGCTGAAAAACTATTTGCGGCAACTTTGTCAGCAGGATAACTATCTCCATCTAAATCCTGTGCAGTAGCTTGCAAATTAATATTAACATTCCCACAATTCTCAATAATTAAATTAGTATTGGCTTTTTGGTTTATAGTACTAACAGTAATTGCGGGATTATTCCATTCAATAATAGCAGATTCTCCTCCATTAGTGTCTGTTAATCTTACATCAGCCAAAGTATTATAATAAAAATTAGGATAAGTTGCATGTCCTGAACCTAATGAAATCTGTCCATTATTTATTGCATTTAATTCTCCATCTGTTGCGCTAACATGAATTATCCAATCTCCTGGTTCATCATAATAATTCATATTAACTGAACAATCAAAATAAGCAGTATTAATTCCATTATCACTATAATAAGTACAGATCGCAGGAATTGTAGGAGCTGTTGGAGGACGATAAATATTACTATTCTTTTCAAAATAAACTTTAACTTCTCCTCCATCTACTAAATCTCCTACTCCATTAGAATCACTAATAGAAATTTTAAAATTATTATTTGCATGATTAATAGAAGTTGGCAAACAACTAAGAGGGCTTCCTGAATTAATTGTCCAGCTATCAATTGTAGGAGCAGTATTTGGTGCTTCTCTAACAGAATAATTTCCTGCACTTGTAACATTAAACCTAACATTTCCTGCATTTAATGAAGTAGAATTATAACACCCAACACCACAAGGTTGATTTCCATTATAAATCATAGGATTTTTAAAATTAATCGGAAGATTATTAAGAGTAATATTTGCAGGAAAGGGAGAGGGAAAATAAACAGAATTATTATTTATTCCAGAAATATAATTATAAAAACTATTTCCTCCAATAAATAGTTTATTTAAAAATATAATCTCTCCGTGTTCATTTGAAAAACCTAAAAAAGACTCAAAACGATAACCGCCAATGTTATAAAATTCTCTAAAATAATTTATTCCAGATGAAGAAATCAAATTAATATCCTGATTAAACTCAGAATATCCTGACCATGAATCTTTCAAAGAAGTATTAATAAACTGATTATTATTTGAATTTGTTGAATACAATCCATAATAATTATTACTAGAATTTATATTTGTAAAATTAGAATTCTCTGTATAATACATAAACAATCCATTATTCTTTATTCCATCATTGCTTTCAATAGTTATATTCTTCAAATTAGAATTATCTGCATTACACAAAATCAATTGAGAAAACTTTCTGTTTTCTAAATTCACAGAAGAATTATAATATTCTATTGGAAGTCCGCCTGAACCTGCGATATTTTCAAAAATATTGTTGCATTGAGTAATATCTGAAATAAACAAATTAATATCACTTTTACCACTATTAGAAAAACTAAAATTTTTAAAATCATTATTTGAACTTGAATCTAAAGAAATTCCATTTTCATTCGAATTTGCAGTTATTAAAGAAAGAATGTTATTTGAACTTGCAAAAAAAGAAATCCCATTTTTATTTGAATTCGCAGTTATATTAGTTAAAACATTCTTGTTTGAGGTTAAAGCAAGCAAAATCCCAGAATAGGAATTTGAATTTGCAGTTATTAAAGAAAGATTGTTATTTGAACTTGAATCTAAAGAAATTCCATTTTCATTCGAATTTGCAGTTATTAAAGAAAGAATGTTATTTGAACTTGCAAAAAAAGAAATCCCAAATTGAGAATTTGAATTTGCGGTGCTATTTTGGATTATGTTCTCTGAGCTTGAAGAAAAATAAATCCCTTCCCCATTATTCGAATTTGCGATGACATTTTGTATTATATTGTTTGAGCTTGAATTTAAAAAGATTCCAACCCTATTCTTACTCGCATTAACATTTTTTATTCTTGAATTACTTGAACTTGCAAAATAAACCCCATATCTCTCTTGATAAATTGTAGCTAAACTTCCTCTTGTTATCTCACAATTTCTTATTGTTGTATTCAGTTTATTTGAATAAACTCCATAATACTCTATTAAACTTGAAACATCTCCATAAACAATTCTATTGTTCCAACCGCCACAATCAAGAGTAACATTATCTGCAGTTATGTTAAAACAAGTTCCTGTTGTTGTTACAGGATTCTGCAAAGTATAAATCATATTTGCTTGCATTAAATCCGTACACCCTCTAACTTCTATCTCAGAGATTATTTTCAATTTTCTTTCTTCAGTCGCATTAACATTTCCAGCAGCATCTTGAACATATGCTTTGAAAGTATAATTTCCATCAACTAATCCTGTAAAATTATTAAATAAATATTTTGAAGTTGTATTTGCATATAATCCTGCAATTTCTGAAGGAGATAGAGCCCTGTTAAATATCATTACGTCGTCAATTAAGCCGTTAAAAGCAGAAACAGAAACATCTTCAAAAATACCTATTCTAGATAAAAGGGAGTTAGAGCGAATTTTTCCAGTTAAGATTCCAATAGTACCGTCTTGAATACCATCTATATAAACAAAAATATTTGTTCCATCATACACTCCTGTAACATGAGTCCATTTATTTAAAGGAATATTAGCCGAAGAAGTTCCAGCAGCTGAACCAGCAGGAATTCCTGAAGAATTTAAAACTGCAAATTGTAGTTTATGGCTACTAGCCACATTATCTGGTAAGATTAAAAATTGAAAATCAGTTTCATAATTATCTCTATCTGCAATTATAGTGCTTTGGCTGGTTGGATTATAATTTATTAGATATACCCAAGCAGAAATAGTAGTAGAAGACGCATTATCTAGCAAATTTGATGAGATATTTATATAGTCATCAACTCCATCAAAACTCATTGCTTTTCCTAATTTTCCAGCATTTGTTTGAACAGCACCATTATAAGCTGTTCCATTATTTCCATAACTTGATTTATCTAAAACAAGTTCTCCTCTATTCATTATAAAATTATCAAACTCAACTGTAATCGCCTCTCCTTGTGCATGAGCAATCATATCAACTCTTGCATCTTCAATCAAACTTGTTGTTGCATAACCTGCCATAGACACCCAACCGTTACCATTCCAATAATAAGGAATTGCTAAATTACCCACTCTTGAAATTCTAAATTTCCCAGAGGTATCTGTAGTAATCACATTAGTATAAGAATGAATAGAACCATCATAATAATATGCATAATAATAATTTGTCGTAGGAGTTCTATCTCTTCTTATAGATAAATAATTATTATCGCTTACCCATGATCTAAACCAATTAGTTGCTATATTAACCCCATTAAAATTAACTTGGTTAAAATCAACCTGAATATCAAAGTCTCCTGAAAGTTTGAATTGGCTATATAAACTGGAAGTATCAAGACTAGAAGGATTATTAGCAGTCGTAAGAATAATTTTATCATTCTGAATTACTGTTCCTCCCGATTTATATGAACCCCATTTATCCATTTTAATTTCTGTCCCACTAAAATCATCGCTATACTCTAAATCATCCATTCTCCACCATCCAACTAAGCTTCTATTAAAATCAATAAATGTTGAAATATTATTATCTCCTATTCCAGCATCAGAAGCAGAAACATTTATTGGAATAAAATTATTATTTGTTACATTTCCATTTGCAGGTGTTGGAAATGTAAAATTAATATTAGGAGCAATATTAGGAGTTTCAGTAGGATCCACAATCCAATCAACTTCAATATTTCCTGAAAATCTTAAATCAAAAACATCTTGACTTACCCCTTCCCCTAATTCTGTTAAAAACTTCTTATATTCCTTTTCTCCATTAATTTCAAAATCAATTAATTTTTTATTAGAATTAATTTCATAAACTTCAACACTTCCATTTCCTCTTGCATATAATGTAATGTCTTTTGTATTATCTAATTTTTGTTCAAATGTAACTCTAATATAATCTCCACTTGGAACTTCAACCCAAAGATTATCTTTTTGTTTAACTAAATCATAAACATCTTTTCCATTTTCCTTATTTGTATCTAAATGTTCTGCTTTTGTTATTTCAATGATTAATAAAAATTCAGATTGGCTTAATGCAGGAGTTATCCATTCAATTGTATCAATTAAACCATCCTCATTTGTATCATAAACATTAAATTGAGTTTCAATTCTTTGCCCATTTCTAATTTCATAAAACTTTAATTTAGATTTATCTTTTAATCCTAAACCTTCATTAATACTTGAATAAGAAAATACATTTTTATAATGAACATCATCAGGCCCAGAAATTAAAATTCTTTCTCCATTACCAAGATTTTCAGTTTTTATACTAGGTGCAGGAGTTTCATATTCAACTTCATATGAAACTTGTTCAGAATTATTTTTATCTGCAACTGCATTTCCAGTAATAACATTTCCAGTTATTGAATTTGTATTAACACTTACTTCAACTGCTTTTTCCCAAAAAAACAAAAGATTTCTTTTCTTGCTTACGCTTATAATATTTGTAATATCTTGTTCTTGTCCATTTGTTATTGTTTTCATATTTATATTTTCACTTCCTGCAGGTAATTCAATTGTAAATCCAGTCACAGATTCTGTTGTAAATTGTTTTTTCCATTTTACAGGTTGTCCAACAACAGCCTGAGATTGTGTCAGAAATTCTTCTTTAATCAGAATAGTTTTATCTTCTAAGCTTACAGGCAAAGTTGGTTCAACAAATTCTGTAGTTGATGTAACAACGTGAGTTTCTCCAGGAGCTTTTTGTATTAATTGATTAAAAGTTGTAGAAACTTTTTCTCCAATCTGCCCGATTCCTTTAAACATCGTAGGCCCTAAAATAAAGATAATAGAAACAAAAATTCCAAGGATTACTAAAACAATAAATATTTTTAAAACAGGAACTGCAAATTTATTTACATTTTGTTTTATTGTTTTAGATTTTTCTTGTCTAATTAATCTCTCGCATAATTTTATTTGATGATTATAATAATCGAGATAATCATTATAATACTTAATCCATTGTTCAGCACTTCTTCCACCTAAAGATTTAGAAAGTTTTTCATCATGTTCTTGTCTTGTAATTCTTCCAGAACGAAGTTGTGAAACAAATTCATGCACTAAAGGAATTATTTGAGATTTTTTCTTTTTTGTTTGTTCAACTGCTTCTAACAAACCTTTTTTTCTTTCTTCTAATTTCCTTATTTCATTTGTATTTATTTGATGGATATTATTTTCCATTTTCAATCATGTGCAGGGCTAAGAAACAAACCAATGTGTGAAAGTGGTGAGATGTCTCTCTGCCCTGCACGAAAATTTAAGATAAGTAAAAAAAGAGCAGAACTGAGTGGCGAGACTCTGTGTGTTGTTCTGCTCAATAATTTAATAAAAAAATCTAAAGAATAAAATCTATTTTTGTTTAAGTTAAAGATAACTCCATACTTGTTTTCAGTATTTTTCTTTTTAATTTTATCTCACCACTCTTGCTTTCCGCAATAACCACACACTTAAAATGTATGTATTTACGTCTTTTAAATCCTTCGAAACCTAAAAGTATAATACTTAATATGTGTGTATTAAACAATCTACTAAAAACGTAGGAAATAACCTCTCCAGATAAGCAAAAACAATTATCCTAACTGAGAATTATACAAGCTTGAAACAGAAGTCAAATCCAAGGATTTATTAAAAATCATAAGATTATCAATATCTCCAATTGTTAAATTTCCAGAACTAGCAAAATCATTAAAAGAATTACTAGAATTTGAAAGAATATTATTAATATACATTGTAGAAATAGTATCAATACTTACTACAACATGATTTTTGCCAAGAGTTAAGTCATTAGAACTTTCAAAGCTCTGCTCATTATAAGAAAATATTATTTTTTTATTAAGAGTTTTTATTTCATAACTACCTTGACTCAATAAAGTTTTATCTACATCCCCACTAACCCAAAAACTAATTCCTAAATTATTATTAAAACTCAATCCAGCAGAGGGTTGAGTTTCTCCATTTTTCCAAGATAAACTTAAATAAGGCGATAATTCTTTAGTGGTTTGAGATTCTCCTTTAATCCCTAAATTATTATTAATAATTGGATAAACTTCTATTTTAGTTATCTTTTTTAAATTTCCAAAAGGACTAAAATAATAATCTTTTGTTTCTAATTTGCCCAGGACATCAGTTCTATCTTCAAAAGCAGTTTTTCCTTCTTCATCATAAAAAACAAACTTTATTCCATCTAATTCTCCTTGGCTACCCCTTGTTAAAGTTACTTTTGAATTCTCTAAACTGCCCACACTTGCTTTTCCAATAGTCAAATCAGTTACGAAACTATCCACCTGAACTCCTTGACTTTTCTCCCTAACCAAGGGAATAATAACATTATAAATTATTAAAAAAGAAATAAAAATTATTAAAATAATCAGAACACTTACAATCAGTCCGCCCTGCGATTTATTATACCTCATTTTCATAAACCTATGAATATTTTGATGTTTAAATAATTAACACCTCTTAACCAATTTAATATCTTATAGTCTCTACCAGATTTGGCTTTAATCATTTAAGATTTGAATTTAATTTCTAAAGCTTTGAAGAAGATTATCCAAATTTTCAAAACTGATAAACAAAGAGATTATAATTATAACATTATCAAAAAAACAATGGGGCACCAACACTTAAAAGTGTGGGTTTGTGACAGCCCCTTGTTTTTAGGATGCAGGAAATTCTTTTCAGAAAGAATTCTCCTGAACAGAAAATTGCTATGGGCAATTTTCTTGTGCTCAGAAATTAAAACAGCATTTATCCACATCTTAAAAGATGTGGTTTAATTTC
>JBBSXH010000082.1:0-16431 GCA_038045865.1 Nanobdellota archaeon | reverse complement strand
ATATCCCATTTGCCCCATTCTTGGTTGTTTAAAATCAACTCTTGATGGATGCCATGGGCCTCCACTTCCTAATGTTCTTAATCCTTTTTCTGATTTATGTGCTTTTAATGAAGTTCCAAATCTTTTTACTGTTCCTTGAGTTCCTTTTCCTTTTGTAACTCCTCTGAAATCAACTACTCCGCTTGGGAAAACATTTTTGATTGAAATTTCTTTAGTTAAATGTTCTTTTGCGAAATTTAATTTTTCAGATAAGCTTCCGCCTAATCCTATTTCACTAATATTTGGAGTTTTCTTTATACCTGTTTTTTTAACTTGAGAGTAAACAACTAACCTTAAATCATCAAATTCTGCTTTTTTCTCAATAATTTCTAATTTCTTTTTTGAATCTGTATGCTTTGGAAGTTTTATTTTTCTTTTTAATTCTTTATCTAAATTATCATTTAATACTTCTCCTAAAACTTTTCCGAATTTATAAAATCTAATTGATAAAATTTTCATAGAAGGACATTCAAGAATTGTTACTGGAATAATAATTTTTTTTCCTTTTGTGTGAGAATGAGGTGTGTCGTCTTTTACAAAAGCAGATTTCATTCCTGCTTTATATCCAATAAATCCTAAAAGAGTTTTTCCATCTTTCTTTACATAATCCCAATTAGCTCTTGGTAATATTTTTTTTGCTCTTACTCGAGGGTAAAACTGCAAACTTCCTCGTCTAATTGTTTTGTCGCCCATGTTATTATTTTATATTTATTTGATTGTTTTTTATATGTTTTATATTTATGAATCACTAATAACCTGTTAGAAATCTAAATTTAATAAACATAGATTCTGAACCTGTTGGTAAAAACCAACTGTTATCAGTAAATCAATTAAGATTCTATAACCTTAATTCCTTGTGATAAAACTTAGAGATAATGAGGGTTTTTAAAGGTTTTTGTTGAAGAAGAAGTTCTAGCACTCAATCTCAATTTCTTTTTTTATTGATTTTCCATCAATATTTAAGCATCTTATTATCTTGCCTTTTCTTTTAGCCATTTCTCTTATTTTTGCAAAATCTATCTTTTCTTTAGAACCTGCTTCCACTGTTGTTTTAGGCATAACTATTTCATTAATAATAATATTATGTTTTATCTCGATGTTCTTGAAACCCTTTGCTTCATCATCAAATATAATTGTTTTTACAATATTTTCATCATTTGTTTTTATCTTGCAAAAATCAATTTTTGCTTTTGCATCTTCTCTTCTTGCACTTGAAGAACCTTTTGCAGATTTAGGAGATTTTGGTTGAATTTCTAAACTACTCTCACCAACACTAAAAGATAATCCAATAAATGCTTTATCCATTTTAGCACATAAATCTAAAATCTGTTTACCGCTCATTTCTCTGTTCAGCATATATTTTCTTACTCCCATAGCCATTTTTCTTTCATCATAATCAAAATCCAAATCAAATGCAGACATTAATGCTCCTGTAACTTGAGTTTTATTATCTCCTAATTTTTCAGCAAAAGTCATAACAAGCTCTTTTGCATATTCAGAAGTAGTTGTGATAGTGAACTTACCTGCAATATTTTTAGCCCTTATCATGGCTCTGTCGTTAAATTCTCCTCTGGAAAATTTAATAAATTGAGAGTGAACTAAGCCATCTTCTTTTTTTTCAAAAATCTTTTTAATAAAGCTATCCATTTTTAATACAATAAAATTTGTTTTATAAACCTTGTCTTGGGGTAGTAGATTTCTAAAACAAATTTTTAATTTATACCACTTTAAACTCTTTGTTGATATCATGACATCCTCCGCACACTAAAGTGTGCGGTTTCCTAGATCATTTTACTATTGATTTCTAACATAATTCTGCACAACATCTAATTGTGCAAAACCCACAGAAGAAGCAAATTTTCCTCTGCTCCACAAATGCCCTCGAGGATATCTTAATCTTGCTTTTTCTTTATACTCAAAGAAAAGTTTTGCAGATATCCCTTTTAAATATTGCAAAACTTGCGAAGCTGAAAAACTAAATTTTACAAGAACAATGCAATGAATATGTTCTGGTTGAACATTCAGTTCAATTATTTTTATTTCATGCATCGTTGCTGCTCTTCTGATACAAGCAGAAATAAGATTTCTGCTTTCTTCTTTTCTAAACATTTTGTATCGATATTTTGTGCACCATTCAAGGTGCATCATTATAGTCCCAACAGAATGTCCATAATGTTCATATTTAGTTGTATAGCTCTCGCTAAGTTGTGTTTGATTTTCCATTTTTTGTTTTTAGTAAAGTTTATTTAGTGAGAAAGCTGTAGCTAAGTGTGTTTTATTCAAGAAGCTAAAGTCAAGCTCATAAGTATCAGAGAAGCTAAATAGAAATAGGTTACTCTACACACTAAAGTGTGTAGAGACATTAGGAACATCTTGTAATCTCTACCAGACTTGGCTTTAATTTCCTTGCTTTGCAGATAATTAAATAATTTTTACAGATGACAAACATAGCGATAAGGATTATAACATTATCAACAATAAACAAACTTTCTCGTCTAACAACATTTATAAATAAATTCTTCTTATAATTTATACCATGATACCTGAAAAAGTTTTTAAAGATATAGCCCTTGGGGTTTTAATCTTCTCCTTGTTTGTTTTAACAGCTCTTATTATAAAACCTTTGGCTTTAGCAATCATCTCTGGAGTTTTACTTGCCTATATCTTTTTCCCAATTTATAAAAAAGTTTTGAGAATAGTTAAGAATAGAAGTGCTTCTGCATTTTTAATATGCATTTTATTATTACTTGTAATTTTAGTTCCTTTAATGTTTATTTTTAGTTCTCTTATGGGGCAAGCAATAAACGGATATCTAGCTCTTCAAAGTATAGACTTAATCCCAATAGTTACAAAAATAATTCCTCCTGCATTTTTTTCTTCAGAAATATCAAAAACACTGCTTGGTTCTATAAATAGTTTTATACCAAAAGCAATGTCTTATTTTATTGGTAGTTTTGGTGATTTTATTCTTAATCTTCCAACAATGTTGCTTCAGGGATTTATTGTTTTATTTGTATTATTTTTTGCATTAAAAGATGGAGAAGCAGGAATAGAATACTTAAGGACTCTTTCTCCATTTTCAAAAGAAACATTTGATAAATTTCTTAAACATTTTAAAGATGTAACTGATTCTGTTTTAATTGGCCAAGTAGTAGTAGGTATTTTGCAAGGAATCCTTGCAGGAGTAGGATATTTTATATTTGGAGTCCCATATATTATTATTTTATCTATAATCACTGTTATTGCAGCAATAATCCCTTTAATTGGGCCATGGATAATCTGGTTTCCAGTAGTTATTTATCTTTTTGCAACAGGACATACTGGTGAAGGAATAGGACTTTTAATATATGGCACACTAGTAATTTCATTGTTGGATAATATTCTTAAACCAATCATAATTTCAAGAAGAACAAAAGTAAATTCTGTGGTGATAGTAATTGGTATGGTTGGAGGATTATTTGTATTTGGACTTTTAGGATTTATTTTAGGGCCACTAATATTAGCATATGCTTTATTAGTAATGGAGATTTATAGAAAAAATTCAAAACAAGATAGTTTAATCTTCAAACAAGCATAAAAATTTAGTGTTTAAACAAACATAAAAGAGATGAAATTAAAAGTAAAGAATCTTAATTGGCTAGCTGGTAGGCCTGTTGCTATTTTAAATGAAATAACTGCTAAAAAATTAAATGTATTTGTAGATGATAGAGTTGCAATTTCTAATTCGAAGTTTGATTCAAAAAAGGTTTATGCAGTTGTAGATATTTTTTCAAAAGTAGTTAAAAAAAATGAGATAGGATTATCTCATGAATTAAGTTCTATTTTAGGAATAAAAAGCAATTCTTTAGTAGAGATAAGTTCTTCTGAAATGTCTAAGGCAACTTTTTTAATTAAAAAAAAGATGGATGGGAAATCTCTAACAAAAGAAGAAATTAGTTTTTTGATTTCAGAAATTGTGCAGAATAATTTAACAGAAGCAGAAATTGCTTATTTTACTGCAGCAGAAAAATTAAACGGTATGTCTAAAAAAGAAGTAATTGGGCTTGTAGAAGCAATGGTTCAAACAGGAGCAAAAATAAGTTTTAAAGGAAAATTAATAGCAGATAAGCATTGCATAGGAGGAATTGCAGGAAACAGGACTACTCCTATTATTATTTCTATTTGTGTTGCAGCAGGATTAACAATGCCTAAAACCTCTTCAAGAGCAATAACAAGTGCTTCTGGAACAGCAGATGTTATTGAAACAATTGCAAATGTAGAAATAGATGTTAAAAGATTAAAAGAAGTTGTAAATGAAACAGGAGGGTGTTTGATTTGGGGAGGTTCTTTAGGTTTGGCTCCATCAGATGATAAAATAATAAGTGTTGAAAGATTATTAAATTTAGATATAGAACCTCAAATGATTGCTTCAATTATGTCTAAAAAAATTTCTGTTGGTTCTAAATATTTAATTATAGATATACCTTATGGAAAAGGAGCAAAAGTTTCTTCTATTAAAGAAGCAAAAAAATTAGGAAATAAATTTAAAGATGTTGCAAGACAATTTAAGATTAATTTTAAAGCAGTTTATACTGATGGGAGCCAGCCAATAGGCAATGGTTATGGGCCTGTTTTAGAAATGTTTGATGTTCTTAAGGTTTTAAAAAATTGCTCAGATGCTCCTAGGGATTTAAGGGATAAAGCATTATTTTTATCTTCTGAACTTTTAGAATTATGTGGGATTAAAAATTCAAAAAAAATAGCTTTAGAGATTTTATCTTCTGGAAAAGCTTACTTAAAATTCAAAGAAATAATAAATGCTCAAAATAACAAGCAGGATTTTGAAAAAAGAGTTTCTCGGCTTAAATTAGCAAAATTCCAAAAAACAATTTATGCAAAAAAATCTGGTAAGATTGTTTCTATTGGCAATAAAGAAACAAACTCTTTATGCAGAGTCTTAGGAACTCCTGAATCAATTTCAGCAGGAGTTTATTTATACAAACATGTAGGGAATGTTAAAAAAGGAGAACCAATTTTGACTTTATACTCAGAAAGCAAATCTAAAATTAAAGATGGCTTGGATTATATGAAGCATTTTAATCCAATTAAGATAAAATAAAGTGATTTATTTTGTGCAATGTCTTAAAAATTAGAACTTTCCTTAGAATTTTTCAATGACTTCAAATGTTTTTTACCTTCTAAAATATACTTGGCTTTATTTGTATGGAATTGTTTTATCATATTTGCTGCATAATCTCCTCCAAGATGTTGAGGGATAATAACATAGTCTGCTCCTTGTTTATATAAATCAAGAGCAACTCTTGGTTGTTCTGAAGTTGCAATAAACACTGCTTGAGATTTAATTTCTTTTAATCTTTCTTTAATAACCAGATTAGAGTATTCATCTGGAATTGTAGAAATAACTATTTTTGCTTTTCCAATATCTACTTCACTTAAAAATTCTTTATCACTTGCATCTCCGTAAACACAATTAATTCCTTTGTCTCCTAATGAAAGAACTACCTGAGGATTATAATCAACAATCAAAAAAGGAATTTTTAATTCTCTTAATGTTTGAAGAATCTTATATCCAATCCTATGATAACCAAATAAAACAACTTCATAATTCTCTTTTTTGAGTGGTTTATCTTTTTCTTTTCCAGAACCTTCAAATAAATCTAACCAATTAGATATTCTTGCAAATATTGAACGAGAATAATAAATCCCATAACTGCTTACACCAATAGTTATAAGTGCAATTAAAATTATCAGATTCATGAATGATTCACTAATTTGTCCTAAACTAAATCCTAATAGAGCTAAAATCAAAGAAAACTCGCTGATTTGAGCCAGACTAGAACTCGCTAAAAAGTTTGTTCTTTTCTTGTAACCAAATAATTTTAAGGTTATCATTGAAATAATTGGTTTTCCTATCAGAATAAACAAAGACAAGATAATTAAAGCTTTTATCATCTGGAAGTTTCCAAAATTAGTTAATTGACTTCCAAAAAATACAAAAAATAACATTACAAAAAAATCTCTTAAGGGCTTTATTTTTCCGCTTAATTCTATATTATATTTGCTGGATGCTAAAGACATTCCTGCGATTAATGCGCCTATCTCTAAAGAAAAACCCAGTTCATAAAAGAAAGACGATAGAATAAGTGCCCAAGATATCCCAAACAAGAATAATGTTTCTTGACTTCTTGCAAGATAATTCATAAATTTATTAAGAATATAATTTGAAAAAATAAAAATAAATGCAATTGCAAGTATAGCAATTCCAAATTTAATAATCATATTTGAAAAATTGCTTTGATTTGAGAATAATGGAACTATCATAAGCACAATTGCAGCTGCAAAATCTTGAACAATTAAAATTCCTAAGGCAATTCTTCCATGTAAAGTATCTATTTCTTTTTTATCAGATAATATTTTTACAACAACAACTGTAGATGAAAAGGCTAATATAACTCCTAGATAAATTGAAGAAACTACACTAAATCCCAACCAGATTGCAATTAGGTATCCTGCTCCTGCAGTAACCAGCATTCCAGAGATTCCTGCAACTGTAGAAACAAATCCTACTTCTTTTAAAACTCTTAAATCAAGGCTTAATCCAACAATGAATAATAACAATGCAACACCCAGATGGGCAAATAATTGAATTAAATTTGATGTGTCGCTTCCAATGAGATTAAAAAATAATGGGCCTACAAGGACTCCTGAAACAAGATAAGCAATTATCGGAGGTTGTTTTATTATCCTTGTGACTATTGTAGAAATAGCTGCAATTGCAACAATAAAACTAATATAGATTAACACCTCTTGAACCATATCAGATTTATCATTTCTTTTTTTAAATACCTTTTGGTTATTTTTCCCTGAAGAAAATCTAGATTAAATTAATTATTAAAATCAATTAAATTCTTTTTTTTATTGATTATTTTTAAAACATCAAAAATAATTATTAATGCAATTGCAAATCCAAGAGAAATAATCCAATCTGCTAAAGGAATAGGAATTGTTTCAAAAATCTTGTTTGCAGGTGTATAAACAATTATTATTGTTGCAATTATTGAAATTAATGAAGCATAAACAAGATATTTGTTTACAAAAGGAGAGCGGTTTAAAACACCTTTTCTAAAGCTTCTAAAATTAAATGCAGAAGCTATTTCTACAAAAATTAAGGCAACTAATGTGGTTGTTCTTGCATCAGATACAGTTTGCCCTAAGACACTAAAAGTAAAATAAAAAACAAACAGAGTAAATACTGCCATTAAAGTCCCATTAAATATAAGGAGATAAAACAAATTTTTATTTAATATATTTGTTTTTTTTCTGGGTCTTTCTATCATAACATCATTAGAAGATGTATTAAAACCTAAAGTAATCGCAGGAATATTATCTGTTACAATATTCATAAATAATATGTGAATTGCAAGCAGAACAGGAATCGGCCATCCTAATATTATTGCAAGCAATCCTCCAAAAAACAAGATTGAAAGTTCAGCATAATTGCATGAAAGCTGATAAGTTGTAAATTTTCTTATATTATTAAATATAGTTCTTCCTTCTTTTACAGCTTCAACAATAGTTGCAAAATTATCGTCTTTTAATGTCAAATCAGCAACACTTCTTGAAACATCAGTTCCGCTTTTGCCCATAGCAACACCTATATGTGCTTCTTTTAATGCAGGAGAATCATTTACACCATCCCCTGTCATTGTTACAATCTCACCATTTTCTTTTAAAGCCCTTACAATTCTTAATTTGTGTTCTGGTTTTACTCTTGCAAAAACAACTGTGCTTTTTACAACTTTTGCTAAATCAATATCACTCATATTATCAATTTCTGCACCACTTATAGAAAATCCTTTTTCAAGCCCTATTTCTCTTGCAATAGCAAGAGCAGTGTCAATATTATCTCCTGTAATCATTTTAATTGATATGCCTGCTTTTTTGCAAATAGAAATTGCTTCTTTTACACCCTCTCTTGGAGAGTCTTCCATGCCAACTAATCCAATAAAAACCAAATCATTTTCAAAATCATCTTTTTTTATTTTTTTTATTTTTTTATAAGCAAGAGCAATTGTCCTAAGAGAGTTTGATGTCATTTCCTTATTTATTTTAATTATATTTTTTCTATCTCTTTCAACTAAAGTAAAGATACCATCATTTCTTTGAATGTATTTACATTTTTTTATTAAAATTTCTAAAGCACCTTTTGAATAAACATAACTTCCTATTTTTTCTTTTTGCAGCACAGACATTAATTTTCTTTCAGAACTAAAAGGTATTTCTTCTTCTCTGCTACCTTCTAAATTTTCCTTAAATTGATTTGCTTTTGCAGCCATAACAGAGAGAGCTATCTCAGTAGGAATCCCTAAAGTAGTATAAATTTTATCCTCGCCTGTTCTGTGTATAATAGCATCATTGCAGGATAATGCTGCTTTAAATAAAATTTTAAAATTATTTTCTTTTTCTGTATTAATTTTTTCTTTTCCAAACAAAAAATCTCCATTTCCTTCATAACCTACTCCTGTTACCTCAAATATTTTATTATCTGTATATATTTTTTTAATAGTCATTTCTCCCTTAGTAATCGTGCCTGTTTTATCAGAGCATATAACTGTTGTTTCTCCAAGAGTTTCAATTATAGACATTCTGTTTACAATAGCATTTTTTTTAGCCATTCTATATGCCCCCAAAGACAAAGTAGTTATTAGAACAACAGGAAATCCTTCTGGAAATGCAGATACTGCTATAGCAATTGTGAGAATTAAAACTTCAATTAAAATCTCCTGAGATATAGTCTGCTGTGACAATAATATGACTCCCCCTGTAAGAATAGCTACAAAAATACTTATAAAAGACATATATTTTGCAATATGATTTATTTTGTTTTGAAGGGGGAGGATTTTTTCTGTTGTGGAAATAAGTTCAGCTATTTTTCCAAACTTTGTGTTCATTCCTGTTTTAATTACTCTTGCAATGCACTTTCCATTTACAATAAAAGAACCTGTAAAAAGAGTGTTTTTATCTTCAAATTTTTCATTTTTTGCAGCAGTTTTTTCAACTTCTTTTGATTCTCCTGTTAAAATAGATTCATTCAAAAGCAAGTCTTTTTCTCCAATCACAACACAATCAGCAGGAATTTTCTCACCAGTTCTTAATACTAAAATATCTCCTGGAACAATCTGTTCAGAAATAATTTCTGTTTCTTTTCCATCTCGCATTACAATAGAAACAGGAACCAGCATTTTTTTTAATGCATTTATTGATTTTTCTGCTTTGTATTCTTGAATAAATCCAACAAAAACAACTAAGATTATAACTCCTAAAATTGTGTATGCAGTTACTGATTTTCCTACAAAAAAAGAAATAATCATTGCTGCAGCTAAAAGATATATTATAAAATTTTTTTTAATCTGTCTTAATAGTATTTCAAATATAGAAACTTTTCCAATATCTTTTAGTTCATTTTTTCCAAATGTTTCAAGTAATTTTCCAGCTTCTTCAGAAGTAAGTCCATCCCTCTTTTCCATTATTATAAAAAAGATAACTTACTTATAAAATTATCCTAAAGAAATGTTTAATACTTAAATTTATAATATCTTTGAAATTAATTCTTTAGTTACATAGAGTTAAGTATAATAAGATTATAATTCCTAATACCAAAAGGAATTCTAATTATATTTTTGAATATACAAGATTTTCTAAAGTGTAGATTAGATAAATATTTATGCCAGAACCGCCTAAAGATGTAACAATTCAACTTGCAGAGCATATTAAAAATAATCTTCTTAAAGGTTATACTGTTGATGCTCTTAGATTTTCTTTAATTACTCAAGGATATTCAAGGATTACAATTGAAAAAGCAATTCAAAGAGCAAATCAAGAACTTGCAAGAAAAGCTCCTGTTATGGTAGAAAAGCCCCAGATAGCGTATAAGATAGAACCCGAGCCGGAAAATACTTCTTTTTGGCAAACAATAAAGGGTTGGTTTAGATAAATTGTTTATTTTATTAGAATTTAATATCCAAATCTTCTTTCATATTCTGGATGACTAAACCATTCAAGAATAAAACTTATAATTTTCACTTCATCTGTTTCAATTGTATATACTAACCTCCAAGCATTAGGTAAGTTATACTTCCAAAGATTAGTAATATTATACTTTTTTATATAATCCATAGGCCAGAGGTTTCTAGGAATTTTTTTCCCACACAGAGGATTATTTTTTAGATCTTCTATTGCTCTTAAAATAAATTCATAAAGTTTTTTATCTTCAAACTTGCCTTTTTCTAACTCTTCAAATTCTTTTTTAATTTTTTCAGAGATAAATGCTACAAATATTAATTTCATCTAGCTATTAACCCTTTAGAAATTGCTTTTCTTATTCTTTCAGGATTATAAGTCCAGATAACACATCCATCTTTATCGATTATAATTTTATTTGATGCAAGAAGATAGTCGAGTACAACTAAGTAAGTCTGATACATCATACTCGTTGGAAGTTTTTTCCATAATTGATATTTTCCACAATCCTGGCTATATTTTTGTATTGTTTCTTCAACCATAAGCACAGAGCTAAGAGTAGGGTTGTAGAGTATGCCTTCACTTGTCTGTTTTTTTAATAATTGTGACATCTTGTTTATTATATTTATCTGTATATTATATGTATGCATATAAGATGGTATTTAAAGTTTTTGATGCAGAAATTTATAATCAAATACCTCTTTTTCGATTATCGGTTTTAAAGTTTTGTATAAATAAAAAATCCCAATCACAGCAAGCTGTGGGTTATTTTTCAAGCTTCAAACTGGGACGACTAACTAAAATCGTAGCAAGCTACGGAGTATAAGACTCAGTTTGAGCAATCAATATATTAAAAATAAGATTTAAACTGAAACTAATTGATTTTTAGACCTGGGTTCTAATAAAATATTCTTCTTTGTTAAACTCCAATCCAGCTTGATTAAATTCATCACAAAATTATTATCTAAATTCAATTTATAATAATCAGATTTTCCAACCTTTCTTGTTTTGTAAATGATTCCAGATTTAATAAAATAAGGAAAAAAATACCCTAATTGGATTATAACTAACATTGCTTTCTTTTGCAATTTCAGTTATAGGGTAATCAAAGAAATGAAATCCTATTAAAAAGTCAAGAACCCTTAATTGAGGCGTATCTCCAAAATAATTCAAAAATAATGGTTTATTCTCTTTGATTTTCATGTTGTTATTTTTGTTATTATTTATTGTTCGTCTTTGTGGTAAACTTCCAAAAATTCAAGTGTATTTGTATCATAATGATATTTGTATGAAAGCCTAAAATGACCAACATAAACTTCTCTTGTTCCTTTTCGATTATATTTCATTGGCTTTCCTATTTCAGGATTGTTAATTATCTTTTCTATTTGTTTTTTAACTTGTTCTTTGAAAACATTATCTTTCACTTTTTCAATTGTTTTTTGAAAATCTTTATCAAAAATAACTTGAACCATTTTATAACTCTTTTTATTAAAGGCAGATTATTTATTTTTGGTCAATTACCATTTCTTAATTTCTTTCATAAATTTATCGGCATCCATTTTAATAAATTCTCCTCTTTCATGTCTTTTATATGCCTCTTCAGTTCTTCTAGCAAATTCTAAATCTTCTTCTAAGTTTTCATCAAAATCTTCCATCTTTTTAAGAATTATTTGATTATCATTTTTAATAATAACTAATTTATCTCCTTCAAGTAAATTCTCTCTCATTTCAATGGGTATAACTATTTGTCCCTTAGAACTAATTCTTGTGATACTTATATTTGCCATGATGGTAAGATTAATCTTACCAAGTATTTAAATCTTTCTTTTTTAAAAATATGTTTATAAAAAGGATAAAACGCCGTCGCCCGGAATCGAACCGGGAGGCCGGTAAAGGCACCGCTCTCAAGGCGGTTGGAGTACCATTGTCCCACGACGGCAATTAATTTGTTAACCTTACAATGTTATAAGATTAAGGTGTTTTATACCTATCAGAAGTATAAGGATTATGCTTTTAAATGTTTTTGGATTAATTTATCCTTCCAATTAATCCTAATTTAGAGGCAATTCTTAATCCTGCTACTTTTACTGAATGATTTAAAGCATCTAAATATGCATTAGTCTGCTTGTCTTGAGAAAAATCTTTATGTTCTCTAATTGATTTTCTTAAAGATTCAATTAATTTTTCTGGATTTGAAAAATCAGGTTGTTCTAATAAAGTATAATTCATTCCTATTTCTCTTACAGAATGTCCGTCTGAAGTTGAAATTGCTCCTATATCAAATTTATTGATTATTTGATTATAAAATAATTCTTGGATTTTTTTATTTGCATTTTTAAAGATGCAACCACGAACAGGAAGCCATGCTTCTCCATTATGAACTTCTGTTCCATCAACATTATTATTTTTAAAATATTCTAAATAATTCTCTGGATTTTCTGTAATAACTCCATCTAAAAAACAAGGATGGTCTAGGACTATAATTCCATTATTATCTTTTGCTTCTTTAAATGAATCTTCTAAGGTTCTATAATCTTGAAGTCTTACTCCTTTATTCAAACCTAAAACTAAAATATGCCCTTTTTCACTAAAAACCTCTTGTCCTTTTATAACATAAATATTTTTGTTAGGAACATAAAATGCATTTCCTAAATCTTCTGCGTTTTTCCCTCCTTGTTTTAAGAAAGTTTCATATCTTCCAATTCCTTTATCTTGAGCATTTATTACTCCAAAAAGTCCTCCTGCATCAAGATTTTTTTGAGCAACATCCATTGCCCTATCAAATATATTTTCTCCAATATTTTCCAATGTAGAAAAATGATTATGCATGTCTGCTTTGATTTTCATTTTAAATTATTTATTAATTAACTCTCCATTACTAGAATAAAATTCAATGAATTTTTTATTATCCTGATAATCAATTTTTTTACAAGTTTCCTCGATTTGATTATTTTTAACATCATCTTTAACTAATCCTAATATTGATACACCGATTTTTCCAGAGTTTCCATATCTGTAAATTCTATAGACGTTTAAAAGTCTTACTTCTGTTTTAGTTAAATGTAAAGTTCTTCGAAAAAAACCCGGATCTGTAACAGGAACTCTTTCTATTAATTCAAAAGAATCTATCCCCCCTCCAGAACCCATAGGACAAACTCTTAATGATTTATAATCATTAGGATAATTAGCAGATAATCTATTTTTTATTTCTTCTGCAACTATTTCTAATGCTTGAATATTTCGTGCATAGTTATTATTTGCATCTTGAATTCTTTCAGATAAACTTTGTTTTTCCATTATATTTTATCAGAACTCTCTTTCCTTAAGGCTAATAATTTGATTAATGACTAGTTTAAAAATCTTTCTTTTACAAAAAAGAACTAATCTTATGCTTTGCTTCAAGATAAACCATCCAAATTATTAACATTAAAGCATCTAAACTTGGAAGAATACTTTGTCTCCAGGTTTGAGGAACTAAATTAATCAAATTTAATCCTACTGAATAATAAGAAAATGGATAAAAAGGCATAATACTTCCTGCTATAAAAGCATCTAACAATAAATGAATAAAAATCCCAAAACCTATAACCAAGAAAATATTTCTTAATTTTAAATGTCTATATCCTAATTTTTCATATTTAATATGATAAAATAAGACTGCTAAAATAACAAATATTAATACAACAAATAAATTATGTGAAAAAGTCCTGTGTATTTGATTAAAGGTAAATCCAAAAAAACTTAAAATATAAAATATTACTATATCTAAGTCAGGAAGAAGTCCGGCTAATCCTCCTAAAAAAACATAATGAATAGTAAAAAGTTTTTTATCTTTAACATAAAAATTTCTGAATATCTCTAGTAATAATACAACAACTAAAAAATGAGTAACAGCATAAACCATCTTTTAAATTCTTAAATAAAGAAGATATATAAATTTAATTAAACATAAAAAAGTTATAAATCCTTCTGTCCTCTTGTCCCACGACGGCAGTAGAATTAATAATTGAATTATTAATCAATTATTATGAGAAAGATGCATTTTTAAAAGTTGTTATGAATTGAGATATAGGGATTTGAGGTTAATATTTCCTTAGATAAACATATAGAGATATGGCTATTACAATAGCCCAATAGAGAAAAGGATTAATAAAAATAGATGTAACAAATTTATAATAAATACTACTATAAAAAGCATAAGCAATTAATAGAATAATTACAATTAAAACATAATTAGTTTTAAATCTAAAATTATTATAGTGATAATGTTTATGGTGATGTCCCATTTTATTTTTTCCTCTTAATTCTTTTATAACTCCACTTTCCAATAAGCCATATAATCCATATTCCAACTATCCAACCTATAATTCTGCCGATTAAACTTAATGTATCCATTTTATTTTTTCTTACTCTTATTGTTTTTATTTATAAGATATAAAAAGATAATAAATAATGTGATTGCAAGAATAATATAAGATATACTCCTTGTTAGCCCCATACAAACTAAAAGAACATTATTCTTAAAAATCTATCTTTCACAACTTTAATTCACAAAAATTTTCTTTCTCCCACCAACTATACTCAACAATAGGATTAGAACAAAAAATTAATCTGTTGGTTTAAGTGTGCTTTTTAATATTCTTCAGATAAGCAAGAGCTTCATCGCTTGAAAGCATGTCTTCTTTTTTTATATTCTCAAGAGATTTTATTCTTTCTTTCATTTCTTCACTTAACTCTAAATGATTTTCTAAATAATCCTCAAGAATTCTTTTAATAACTTCATTATAGCTTTCTCTTTCTACAAGTCTTAATCTTTTTAAGATATCAACAGTATCTCTTTCAATTTTAATCATGGTTTGATTTTCCATTTTATAGTTATACTATGGTTTAACCATTTATAAACCTTCTCTTGCGATTATTCTTTTTATTATTTTATCCATTTCCATTAATTGTTTTTGATTGTAAGCATTATCTCTTGTTTTATATCCTACACAAAAAACATTATTTTCATAAATTCTTAAAAATAATCTTTTATTACCAATTCTTAATCTTCTAAGATGAGTTCCTTCAACTCGTGAAGTATTTTGAATTAGATTGGATAACATCTCTTTTAATTTACTATCCACTCGGATAAACTCTTCCTCTTCTAAATTTTTAAAATCTTTAACACAATGTTTTAGCCAAACAATTTTCAATGGATTATTTTCCATAAGAGGTATAAAAATTTCATAGTTTTATAGTTTTCTATCATGAATATTTTTATTTTGTTATAAGGAATATATCAAAAAATTCCATTCATAAAATTCTTTCTCCAGCCAACTATACTCCGCAAGAGATATAAAACAATTACCTAACTATCGCTAGGTTTGCTCTCGGTTTTTTTAAATAAATAAAAATTAACTAACCAAAGAGCGCACTTAATCCTGCTGCTGATGCTTCTTCAGATTTCTTCTCTTCTTTAGGAGCTTCTTCTGAATGAGCTTCTGATTTTCCTGCACTTACAGGCATAGCACTTGCAACAATTGCATTTTCAAGTTCTTTTTCTATATCTATATTCTTCAAACTTGCAACAAGGCTTTTCACTTTACTTTCATCTACAGTTGCACTAACTGAATGCATAATTTTATTTATGCTTTCAACATCTATTGCTTTTCCAAGCTTGTGCAAAAGTAATGCTGCATATACATATTCCATTTATTTATCCTCCCCAGTATTTATTTAATTGAGTATGAAAAAATATTGCTGATTCCATTGATTCTATTAATTTAAATAATTCACTTTTTTCAGATTCTTTAGTTCTCCCATTTGCAGCAAGATATCTTTCAAATATTTCTTCATAAATCTTATCATTCATTGCTAATGCTGCTTTAATATCTAAATTAATTAAGGCATTATTATTCTGCTTATACATTTGAGTTAATTCTATGTCATTCATTTTTAATTTCTCCAAATTTATGCAAAGATTTCATGTGCAGGTTAGCCTTTGCTAATAAATATCCCATTGTTTGTTTAGAATAATAGTTTATTCTTTGTGCAAATCCTAATGCTTTTGCAGATGCTGAAACAAGACTAATTCTTGCTCCTTCAGAATCAATTTTTATCTCTGAATATATTTTATCATCTTTATTATCATAAAATGCAACAGGTTCTAATCCTATTGTAAATGGTTTTACTTCTAGTTTTTGCAGTAAAGATGCAACAGCTTCTTTTATTGTTTCTCCTGCCCTAACAACGGTTTTTGGATGTTTTATAGAAATTTTTCCATTTTCAACAGAAATTTGTATTCCTAATGCACCTAACTCGCTGATTGCTGGTCCAGGTAATAAACTAGTTGGGCCTGCTTTTATTTCAATATTTTCTGTTGCTGTTTGT
>JBBSXH010000081.1:0-8674 GCA_038045865.1 Nanobdellota archaeon | reverse complement strand
AAAATGGGAACACTAGAAAAAGTAATGCAAATGAGACAGCAAGGACAAACTGACTCGCAGATTATACAAAATCTCCAAAGAGAAGGAATTTCTCCTAGAGAAATAAATGAATCAATCTCCCAATCACAAATTAAATCAGAATTATTAAATTCCCCAGACTATACTCAATCACAATATGGTAAAGATTCTGGAGAACAAATGCAACAAAGTCTAAGTCAAGGAATAAACACACAGCAAGCTGGTTTTGGAGAATATCAAGGATTTGCACAACAAGAAAATCAAGAACCTCTTATGCAAGGCTCACAAATGTCACAAATGATGCCTGAAGCACAGGGTTATCAAAATCCTCAATATCAAGAATATGCCCAATCTATAGACATGGCTACAATAAATGAAATTGCAGACCAAATAGTTGAAGAAAAAACAAATCAATTAAAAAGACAAATAGCTACTCTTGTTAAATTCAAAGAAGAAAAAACAAGTGAAATAGAACTCCTTAATCAAAGATTATCAAGAATAGAAAACTCATTAAATGACTTGCAGATGGCTATTATAGGAAAAATAGGAGAATATGGGCAAGATATAAAAAATATTGCAAAAGAAATGCACATGACTCAAGATTCATTCTCAAAAATAATTAATCCCTTAACAGACAGAGCAAGAGGATATCAGGATAATTCAGAAGAAAACACCCGCCCAAAACCAAAAACAAATTCTAAAGGTGATAAACCAGAATTTGAAGATTATTTGAGATAAAAGAAATAATCTTCAAAAGAGAATTCTCAAAACAATATAATCTCGTCTGCATAACCTATAAATTATTGATAAAAGAATATATTATTCTCTAAACTAATTAATTTCTACATTAACCTTTTAATATTTATTAATCAAACTTTCTTTGGCTTTAATTGTTCAAGCTCTGAGGATGATTAAATAAATTTTGCAAATGATTAGCATAGCGATTAATTTTATAAATATTAACAAGAAAAGTAAAAAAAAATATCTGGGATAAAAATTTAATAATTATAAGCAACTGATTGTCCTTTAATATTTCTCTTTTCTTTAAATATATTTTCTTCAGGTTCATCCTTATAATCGTTTTCTTTTTGAGAATTAGAATCAGGGAGAATTACATAAATATCCCACTTTTTGGGGATTGTAAGAGTTTCTTTTTTATCATATTTGCCATTTTTATCTTTATCATAAAAAGTGATAATCCTTGTATTTTTCTCTCCATTAATAATAATCTGAAGAGGTTTTCCATTTTCAAAATCATAAATATCAAATGTCTCTCCTAACTCAACTCCTGCAACATTTTTCATAGAATTAAAATGATAAATTATTTTATTGGCTTCACCATCAATGCTAAGTTTAGATTGACATCCACTAATAAGCCCGCTTGCTGTAATAATAATGCCAATTAATCCTTTAACCAATTTTTTCATAAAATCTAAACCTAAAATCACTTAATAAATATTATTATAATAAATTATTTTCACTTCTTCGTTATCACCCAAGAAACAATTATTGCAACTACGATTAACAATAAACTTCCTCCAAACTTAGTTGAACCAAAAAAATCGGCTAATTGCTGAACAAAACTTGTATCTCCGTTTCCACCAGTAGTGATAACTAAATCAGGATGCAAAACAGGATTAAAAACTTTTATTGCTGCAATCAAAAAAATTAAAATTAAAATCCCTATAACAGTCCAGGCAAATGCAGGAGTCATTATTTTATCCCATGCCTTAGTTGAAAATCCTGCAACTAATAAAACAAAAAATACAATTACAATCATGACAACAAACCAAGGAGTAATTGTTTCAACATATAATCTCATTGAAGAAAAACTCAAGAATATAATTGCAATAATAAAACTAATTAAAAAATGAATAAAATTATTATCTCCAACTATTTTTGTTTTTGCAAGTATAGCATAAACAATTAAAAAAACCAATAGAAAACTAAATACAGGCATAAAGAAACTAAGTCCTGAAATGTCTATAGGCATTTTACCTCAACTCTCCTGAAACATCAATTGCCATTTTATATTGTATTTATCAATAATAAGAGTGCTTGTAATATTGCTAAAACCCAAGCAAATGTATATTTTCCTTTATATATTAAAAAACTAATAATAATTATATTAATCATACTTAATAATAATTTTATATTTTCAAGTATCATCTTATAAACCTCTCAACTATTAAAACCAATATAGAAATTAGTCCTAAAATCAATTTACCTAACCAAGTAGCATTAGTTGATGCAGTAATTATTCCATAACCCCAAAATAAAATACCAATTGCTCCGAATAACAAAACAGATATACCTGATAATAATCTTGCTTGAACTTTACTTTCTGCCATTTTTATTTTTAAGGGGTTTTACTACCCATCTTATCTCCCCAAATAATAAGAGAAACTAAAAGTAATAAAATAATTGCAGCAGTAATTGCAGGCCAATACTGACTAAATCTATAACCACCAATAAGATTTGAATCAGATATTGAAGTGATTACTAAAATAATAAATATTAATGTTCCTAATCCAAAGAAAACCTTTTCGAGCCATTTAGTCTTTTCTCCATTATAAATCAAGCCCATTAAAATAACTCCAGTTAATAAGATAATTATTGCAATTCCAAAATAAGGAGTAATTGTTGCAAAAAAGTTTGAAACATAATCAAACTGTAAAGCCAATAATCCAATTGCAAGAGCAATTGTTGCCTGAACTCCTTTATTCTCTCCTAAAACTTTTGTCTTGCTTAAAATTCCAAAAACAACTGCAAAAATTAATAAGAAAGGCAATACATATGCAAATACTCCATAATCTGCCCATTGGTTCAAAATATCTGTTATTGTATTTACGTAAGCCATATTATTTCATCTCTTTTATTATTTATATATGTTTCGTAAATCCTATTTAAATAGATTTCTGTTGCACAATTAAATCTATTTAGGGGTTTTGCACAAAAAATATACAAACCTCTTTTTGTTAGTATCTATTAATCTTACTCGCTTTGAAATTAATTTTTTCGCTTTGAAATTAATTCTTTAAGTTATGCAGATGATAAAACAATTTTTGAAAATCACAAACATAAGAGTTAAATCATAACACTATCAAACTTTGAGAAATTCAGATTAAACTTGTTTTCCTGAATTTCAGTTAGCTTAAATTATATCTTATAAAAATAAATAAAACTAATCTTTTTTATCTTTTCCAGAAACAACAGCAGCAACTGCACCAGCAAGTATAAGAATTAAGAATGCATTAATTAAAATCTGGCTTCCTTTTTCCTGATTAAACATATAATTCCAAATATAATCCCAAGCACCAGTAATAATTAATAAAACAGTTATTAAACCTAAACTCATAATTATCCCTAAAGTTATTTTAAGTCCTTTATTCAAAACATCTCCATCTTTTTTTCCTGATATAAATCCATATAACAACATGAACACTAATAAAATCACTGCTGAAACTGCTAAAAAAGGCATTAATTTAACAACCACATCTCTTGCAAAGGGAAATGAAATTAAAATCAGCCCAACAACCATCCCAATTATCGCATTAATCTGTTTTTTGCCTTCTCCTAATAATTGAGATTTTTGCAAAATTGCAAAAATCAAAGTAAAAACTAAAACAAAAGGCAGAATATAATCAGTAAAGAGCCAAGAGCTTAATATAGGTTCAACCATTTTTATTTCACAATTTAAATAATATTTTAGAGTTTATAAATTTATATAATTTATCAAAGAATTTAGATTTCTAAAGAAATTTATGTAAATCATAATTTAAGTGAATATCATATTTATTTTATCACTGCAAGTTTTGGTATATGATAACTCTCAAATCCATAAATCTTTATTTCAATAAAATTAATTAAAATTATTAAAATCCATTTACATCATAGGATTATTAGCAGGATTAGACAAATCAACTGTATCTTCTACAACACCCTCGCCTTCTTCTAAAGGCAGATTTGCTCTGCTTATAATTATAATATCTCCAACAGCTTTAACAAACTGATGTGGAATTATCACTCCTCTTGCGCCTCCAAGAAAATTACCCATTGAATTTGTAATTCTTACTCTCCAGCTTTCAACTTTATTTTCAATTAGATTAGCTTCCTCAAGTTCACCAAAATAATCTCCAGTATCAGTATATGCTCTTTTGCCGATTACTTCTGTTATCTTTTTTATCTTTAACATCTTTAAGAAATAATAGTTTCATTTAAATACTTTTCTGTGTCCTAAAATATAATTTATTTTACTTATTTACTCCTAAAATCTATGATTAATTAGACAGATTTTATCTTTTTTAATCCTAAAATATATCTAAGATGAGGATATATTCTACTTATTTTCAACTCTAAAAAGATAATCCCCTCTAAAAAAATCAACAAAATCAACTTAATTTTCTAATATTTATTTGATCATAACAGATTTGGCTTTAATTGATTAAGCTTGGATTTTAATTTCTTAAGCTCTAAAGATGATAAACATATCGATTAAGCTTGTGCATTATTAGAAAATGAAAAATTCAGGTTAGATTTATCTTCCTAAATTTTTAGTTTAACTAGAAAATATTACACTATGCCTTTTTCTAACATTACATTAAATTTAAATAAACAAAAAACATTCAATAATCATGAGTATTAGTTTCACAAAAAAAGAGTGTGTATGGATAATAATCTCAATTCTCATTATGTCTTTTATAATTGGATTTTCTGAAAAACCAAATCTTTCTCCAATCTTACTTTTATATTCCTCAGTAATTATTCTAACAAGTGTTCTTACAAAAAAAATTGCATCTGGTTTTTACAACATAACAATAGAACATACTATCTGGAGTTTTAGACAATGGTGGTGGGCAAAAAGAGATTATTTTAACAAACCAGTCCCAATAGGATTAATTCTTCCATTTTTCTTTTCAATAATGTCTTTAGGATTAATTAAACCATTTACATTTTTGCAGTTTGATGCTAAGAATAATATAAAAACAAGAGTTTTAAGAAAGAGAGGAGAAGACAGAAGATATGAAATAAATGAAACAGATTTAGCATATACTTCTGCATGGGGATTATGGGCATTAATTGCTCTCGCAACAATTGCATCTTTTCTCAAACAACCAGAAATAACAAAATATGCAATTTATTATGGTATTTGGAATTTAATTCCAGTAAGTCAATTAGACGGAACAAAAATATTTTTTGGAAGTCTATTTAATTGGTTATTACTATTAGTTGCTTATGTTATTGGAGTAATTGTTGTGTTGATTTAATCTTTGTTAATAATATCTAAATTTTTTCCGAGCTTTGGCTTATGTTCCTCAAGATTTGCAGATGATAAACATACTTGTTAAGATTATAACATTATCAAAATATCATCATAAAGATTATAATCCCTTAGAACTTTGTCCAATCATGCCAGACAAAGTTCTTACAACAATAAAACCAAGAAAATATCAGCAAGATATATTTGAAAAATGCAAAGATACAAATTGTTTAGTTGTTCTTCCAACAGGAATAGGAAAAACTCTAATTGCACTAATGCTTTCAATTTACACTCAAAAAAAACATCCTGGAACAAAAACTCTTTTTCTTGCTCCCACGAGGCCTTTAGCAGAACAACATCTTGCTTATTTTAAAAAACATCTTCCAGAACTTTTTGCACAAATGGAATTATTTACAGGAAAAATAAATGCAAAAGAAAGAAGAAAATTATGGGAAAGAACAGATATTATTTTTAGTACTCCGCAATGCATAGGAAATGATTTAAAAAATGAACTTTATGATTTATCAGATACTTCTCTGTTAATTGAAGATGAATGTCATCGCTGTTTGAAAAATTATTCTTATACTTATGTTGCTCAAAAATACAAAGAACAAGCAAAAACCCCTCAAATTTTAGGTTTAACTGCCTCTCCAGGAACCGATAAGGCAACAATAACTAAAATTGCAACTAATCTGGGAATTGATTCAATTGAATTAAGAACAAGGGACTCAGAAGATGTAAAAGAATATCTGCAGGAATTAAAATTTGATATAATACAATTAGAATTTCCTAAAGAATTCAGAGAAATAACTGAAATAATAAAAAAATTATATGAAAAAAAGGTTGGTGAATTAAAAAATAGAAAACTCCTTTTTAGGCCTGCCAATAAAATTTCTCTTTTAGAAGTTCAGGGAAGAATAATGAAAGCAATTTATTCAGGAAATAAAAATTTTAATTTTCTATCAGGAGCAAGTGCTTGTGCACAAGCAATAAAACTTTCTCATCTCTCAGAACTTTTACAAACTCAAACACTTCATACTGCTTTAGAATATATTAAATCAATTTTCCAGCAATCTGCTCAAAATAAATCAAAGGCAGCAAAAAATATTGCAAATAATCCAGAATTTAACCAAGCTTATGTAAAAGTAAATGAATTATTAGCAAGAGGAATTGAACATCCTAAATTATTGGAATTAAAATGTGTTGTAGAGGACTTAATAAAAGAAAATCCTAAAACAAAAATAATGGTATTCTCGCAGTATAGAGAAACAGGAACAAGAATTTGCAAAGAATTAAACTCTCTTCCAAATATTAATGCTAGAGTTTTTGTCGGACAAGCAAAAAAAACAAGTGATAAAGGAATAGTGTCTGGTTTAAATCAAAAAGAACAGCATGAAGTAATTGAAAAATTCAAGCAAGGAGAAATAAATTGCCTAATTAGTACATCGATAGGAGAAGAGGGCTTAGATATTCCAGAAGTTAATGCAGTTATATTTTATGAACCAATTCCAAGCGCAATAAGAAAAATCCAAAGAGCAGGAAGAACAGCCCGCCTGATGAAAGGACGCCTCATAATCCTAATAACAAAAGATACATTAGATGAAATCTTTTATTATGCTTCAAGAGCAAAAGAAAAAAGAATGTATAATGCAATTAAAGAAATAAAACAAGATTTGGATGACGGAAAGCCATTAATAGAATCATCAGAAGATAAAAAAGAAATGGAAACTAAATTCAGGCAGAAAAAATTGTTTTAAACTTTAATAGACTATGTTTATTTAATTTTCTCCTCAATTATTCTTGAAATTGACTTGCCCGTTCTCTCCCTTATTTCTTTAAGTTTGTTTATTGTAGCAATTGATAGAGTTACATCTATTCTTTTTCTTTGAAATGGAAGTTCATGAGTTTTATCATAATTTTCCAACATCTCAAATACTTCTTTGTATTTTTTCAAGATTTTCTTTGTTTTATTTTTGGTTATCATTTTATTATCTAACGCAAGATTTTAATCTCCATCCTATATGTCTTATATCTGTAGTATTGTTTCTAGCTATTGAAAGAGCATGATGAACTATTAATTCTCTGTCTACTTGTTTTTTATTCTCTTCTGCAAACTGCAAAGCAAAAAAAGTTGCTGTTCTTTTATTTCCATCTGAAAATGGATGATCCACTAAAATAGCTCTCCACAAATAAGCTAATTTTTTATAATCTCCAAGTTTTTTATTTTCCTGTATTTCTATAGCAAAATCTATGCTTGAATCACTTCTAAGATTGCCTCCAAAACCATTATTTATTCTAAGCAAGTCTTCCTTACTAATTTTCATACACATAAATAATGGTAAGTAATATTTAAATGTTTCTGTTGCCTTACCAAATCATGCCTCTCTTCAACCCTTTTTCATTCAGAAAATCAAAATCTAAGAAAATTAAAATTATTCCTAAAATAATTGCAGACATTCATGAAAAAGATTCTTTAATTTTTGCAGAACTTTCAGAAAATAAAAAAATAGAATTAATTATTCAATCTTTAGAAATAGGAGATTTTCTAATTGGAGAAACAGCTATTGAAAGAAAAACTGTTCAAGATTTTATCAGCAGTATGATAAGCAAAAGATTATCAGAGCAATTAAAACAAATGAAACAATACAAAAATCAATTATTAATTGTAGAAGGAGCTCTATTTAAGGAAGATGCATCCGAGAAACCTTATGGTGTCTTAGATAATGCAATAAGAGGCTTTATTTTATCAATAATAAATAATTACCAAGTCCCAATTATCTTCACACAGGACTATAAAGACACTTCTCAATATCTAATAACCTTAGCAAAACAGCAACTAAAACCCAAAATAGAAATCTCATTACATTCAAGAATTCCAAAAACAATAAAAGAACAAAAACAATATATTTTAGAAAGTTTTCCAAACATAGGCCCAATTACAGCAAAAAAGCTTCTTGAAGAATTTAAAACACTCTCTTCAGTTTTTAGTGCAACAGAAGAAGAATTAAGTAAAATTTTAAGAAAAAAATCAAAAGATTTTAAGAAGCTTTTAGAAAATTAGAAATCAACATAAGCAGATATACTCACTGGTTTGTTTTCTAAAAATGCTCCGATATCAATAGGCCAATCTCCTTCAGTTTTATTTTTTTTGGGTTGATAATGGGGAGATATTAAGATATTAATTTTTTTATCTAGGATATATTGGATATTCAAAAAACAATTCTCAGTATAATTAAAAACAAGAGTTGAATTTTTTATAGGATAAGATGTCCTTAAAACAATTCTTTTTACATTAAGGGTTTTAGAAGATTTAAGACATTCAACAGTTGAATTTGCAATTTCTTCTAATCTTTCCTTTAATTCTTTAATTGTGATTTTTAACGTATTGACTCTGAT
>JBBSXH010000080.1:0-1450 GCA_038045865.1 Nanobdellota archaeon | reverse complement strand
CAAACTTTTTCAACAATGACAAGAGGAAATTATAATGTTGATTTAAAATGCATTGATATTGCAGGAAATACTGCAAGTGCAAAAACTTCTTTTAAAGTTAAAATTGACAATACAGGACCGAGAATTACAAGAGTTTATTATAGTGGAGGATTATCTGTTTGGACAAATGAAGAAGCAAATTGCAGATATGCATTTAATAAATTTATTTGGGAAAATGCAACTGATATGAATGGCGGAGGATTTCAACATTCTGCTCCATGGGAATTAAAAACTTATATAATACAATGTGAAGATTCATATCAAAATAAAGGAAGTAAAATGATTGTGAAGCCATATTCACTTGTTGGCTAAATAAATAAAAAACTAAAAACTTGTTGATAATAAATAAAACTTAAAACTCTTGGGTTAACAGTTAAAGCTTTGAAATTAATTTTCAAGCGGGTAAGAGTATTGAAATTATTAACAAAGATAATAAGAAGCAAAAAAACAAACAAATTTATAAAAGAGGATAACTTAAAATAAATATCGTAAGGGGAAGTATCCCCTTAACAAGTCAACCCCTCTTAAATAAAGAGAAATAAAAAATGGTAAAAAATAACCAAATAGTAAAAGAATTAATTGGGAAGAAAATTACAAATGCAGAAGTAAAAGGCATAGACAAAAAATATGATGATAAACCATATTTATTTTTAACTATGGATACTGGTGAAGTTTTTAAGATTATTGCAAGTTATGGGATGTATACTGGAAAAAGTGATGATGAATATCCAAGATTTATAAATATTGAAAATGGAAATAAGATAAAAAGATGGTAAAAAATAATATAAACAAGATAAAAAAACCGATTATAGAAATTTTAAAAAAACATGGGGTAAAAAAAGCAGGCATATTTGGAAGTTATGCTCGCGGAGAAGAAAAGAAAAATAGTGATATTGATATTTTAGTTGAAATTGATTGCAGTTTACTTGGTTTAATTAGTTTAGAAATGGAACTTGAAAAAATACTAAGAAAAAAGATAGATTTACTTACCTATGCAGGAATTAATCCTCATTTAAAAGAATATATTTTAAAAGATGAGGTGAGAATAATATGATAAAGATAGACATACCTTATATGCATTATGTCTTAGATGTTCTTAGGGATATTGAAAATTCTATGAAGAATATATCAAAAGACAATTTTGAAAAAGATACAGATAAAAGAGATGCAAATATAAGAAGACTTGGAATAATGAGTGAAGCTATAAAAAATATTTCTGAAGACTTAAAAAATAAATATAAAAATATTGAATGGCAAAAATTTATTAGAATAAAAGAACTATTAATTAATCATTATTTTGGAGTTGATACAAATTCTATTTGGAGATTCATTAAAGAAGACCTACCTAAGTTAAAATTAAATATAGGGGAAATCTTAGAAAAAGAGGAAGATGGCAAAAAGAAATAATAAA
>JBBSXH010000079.1:0-2281 GCA_038045865.1 Nanobdellota archaeon | reverse complement strand
TTCCTGATTGAATTATTTCTGAAGATAAATTTCTATCCTTAATTACATTTTGAACGCTATTTGTGTCTAACCAGCATCTTAAACTTTCATCATCACAGAATCCAACATCTTGCCATCTTGTTTGTTCTGTTTGTTTTCCAGGATTAGCTGTTGAACAAATTCTAATAACTCCTTTTGTATCAATACTTGGAGTAATTGTTCCTTGAACTCCTTCTTGGATATTAGGATTCAATAAAGAATAAGCAGAAGAACTTCCACTAATACATTCATCTTTTGTTTTTACAGGATTTGTTAATTGTTCTTTATAATACTGGTCACTTGCATACTTTATTGCAAAAGATGTTGAAACTTTTTTAAATCCACATTCATCTTTTCCATTTATTCTTACACATAATTCTTGATAACCAGCAGGAGCAGTAAAATCTCTTGTCTGAGAAACATAACCTCCTTTATTTACATAACCAGTATCAACAATTACAGTTTCTCGAATAGTTGTATAAGCACTTTTTGCAGGAGTTTTCAAATAAATCTGATAATTATTTCCTATGTCTTTTCCTGCCCAAATATAATAAAATACTTTATATTGTGAAGTTGCAGGAACAGTTGCATCAGTATAAGGAATTTCATCATACCAAGCAGTAAACTGAACAGGACTGTCTGGCTCAACTAAATTATCAAATATTCCCTTATTAGGAATTTTAGCAGAAACAAATAATTTACAGAACTCTGTTCCAATATCTGCTGTGCTTCTTATTTTAAATGCATTATAAGAATTAACAGCATAATCATTCTGAATATAATTAACACTTTTTTCTGCATTTTGCCAAGCGTCTTGAACAGTTAAGTATTCTCCTCCACCTTTCATTCCTTGTCCTTGTGCTTTTTCCATCATACTTATCATTAAATCTTCTAAGAAAGGTGCTGCTTGTCTCCAGAAAAATTCACATAAATAAATACTATGAATTTCATCACAAATTCCAATAGTTTTTCCTGTTTCTAAATTTTCCTTTAAACAATCTTTATAGGACTTTAAAATTCCTAAATAAGCATCTAAACCAGCATGAATTCCTGACAAACAAACAGGCATATAAATTGGTTCTTTAATATTCGGCAAGCATAATGCAATACTTCCAATAATTCCTGATTGAATAACATTATCAACTTTATATCTTCCTCCTAAATCACATCTTGATGAAGGACAAATTACAGGGTCACAAACATTAAACATCAAACTACAATCAGAAGGACTCATAAAGTCCTGACATCTTGTTGTTTCTCCTGCACCACTTAAATCAACAACAACATTTGTTTCTAATAAATTAAATCTCTTTTGTCCAGATGCTGAATTAGATTGTTTAATTGCCTGTTCAGCATCATTTAATAATAATTCAAAACCATTTCCAGTTAAATTCCAAGGATCTAATTGTCCTCTTATTGTTTGACGAATATTTGCATAATTAACATAAATTCTTTGGTCTCCTGTAATATCTTTTAATTCATCACTTCCAATATTCTGCAACCAAAATCCTTTAATATCTCCAGCAGAAGTATAATCTTCTTCATTCAAAATAACATAAAATCCACTTATAGGATTATTTTTTCCATTAATATTTTGAGAATAATCTCTTGGAATTGGCGCAAGATAAACTTTATCTTTAGCAGTTCCTCTTTGATGGAATTTTGGCTGAACAGAATTAACCCAAGCATTACCTTTACATTTTCCACCATCTCCAGCATTGCATAAATCTTTATCTTCAGTTTTTTGTTCTAATCTTCTTCCAATTTTATTCATCTCAGCACTTGCTGTTTGTCTTGAAACTTCAGAACCAGAAGTTAAAATCTTATTATTAAAATTCAAATCTCTTAAATCAGTTAAACTTGCTTTTTCAAGATTAGTTCTACTAATTGTTTGTGTTTCTTCTTGAGAATTTCCTGTTGTTTTATTAACTCTATAAGAAGTATAAGTTAATCCATTGATATTAAAATTTTTTGCTAATAATTCTTTTGTACTATTATCTCTATTAACCATACTATTTGGATTACTTGGATCAACAAGATTGTTTTTTTGTATATCAGTAACTTCTTTATTTGTTTCTGCTATTGTTTTTGAATACAATGCAATTTCTTTTTCAATTTCTGCATTTTTACTATTTAAACATGCATTCATATCAATTGTTTTACTCCCAACTTCTCTTTCACATTGAGCATAATATTGAGGCATAACTTTTTGTCTTGCAGTTGCTGCTCCACCCATATTTGTAAATAAATTTTTAACAACTAA
>JBBSXH010000078.1:0-3267 GCA_038045865.1 Nanobdellota archaeon | reverse complement strand
CCACTTGGCAGACTTGGAAAAATTCCTGCTGGACGGCTCCAAATTTTATGTTGAGTTAACCAAAAACATCTTGGGCATTCGCTCATGAGATTAAGAGATGATGGTGAAAGTTTGTAGGGCATGAAATATAGAGAAATCCATTGATTTTAAGTTTATCTATTCCTTTCTCATCTTCCCTTTTTTTATTTAATATATTTCAATACCTCTGGTATTGGTTTGTATTTTTCTTTTCTTTCTGCTCTTTTCATAACTTTTTTATGTCTTTTTATTATGTCTCTAAATTTCATTTTATCATTTCACCAATTCTTCCCAAACTCCTTTTTCTTTCATAATCTTAATAAATATTTATAAAAAGGAATAACATTTATCTTACCAATAGTTTCTTCTTTATCATAGGTTAAGATTATACCTTTTTTTAATTTAAACTTATTTATAAACAAATTAAGTGGTTTTGTTTCAATACTAGATACTTTTACTTCAATTGGAATTATTTCTTTATTTTTTAAAATAATATCCACCTCATTTTTATAAGTGTCTCTCCAAAAGAATTCTGCATTTAATTCATTTACAATAAAGGTTTCAAAAACACTGCCGAAAATTTCTCTATTCTCAATTTCTTCTGAAAAAAGAATAACAGGATAGTATTTTTTTAATCTTGTCTGAGTTTTTCTAGCATTTCTAGAAAAATTATATAATTTCCTTATTAAAAAAGATTTCTCAAGATAATCAAGATAATTAGAGGCTGTCTGCCTTGAGATATTAAGTTCTTGTGCAAGCTTATCCATTTGTATCATTTGTCCTGGTTCTTTTGCAATTATATTAAACATTTGAAATAATATCTCTGGGTTCTCTATTGAAACAATTTGAGGAATATCTCTATAAATTATTTTTTCAACAACATTTTCTTTAACATACTTTTTTATAAAATCCTCATTTTCATGAATAATTTCAGGAAACCCATTGCAGAATAAAAAATTTTTAAATTCAGAAAGAATTTCTTTTTTATACAAAGTAAAGTTTTCATATTTTTTCCCTTTAAACTCCAAAAATTCCTTAAAACATAAAGTTTTTATTTGAAACTCAAACATCCTCCCTGCAAGGCTTTCTCTTGTACCTTTTCTTATAAACAGCGATTCAGAACCTGAAATAATAAACTTCATTTTTTTGTTTTCATCATAAATTCTCTTTAATTGTTCTTCCCATCCAATAATTTTTTGTATCTCATCAAACAAAATCAAAAAAGGTTCATTATTACTTTTCTTGATGATTTCAAGATAAGCATTAATTACTTCCTCTAATTTAAGGTCTCTAAAATCATCAAATGAAAAATAGATTATATTTTCTTTACCATATTCTGAAATAGAATCTTTTATTATCTTAAATAAAATTGTTGTTTTCCCTGTTCTTCTTAATCCAGTTAGAGAGATAATCTGCCTATTTCTTATAAATTTTTTAATTTCTTCATATATCTTTCTAGGTTTGTACTCTAGTTCAAATTCTCCCTTCCACCAAGGATTACTCTTTGTTAATGCTTCAAATAATCTTTGTTTGTCCATATTGTTTGTTAAGTATAGTTAACATATTCTATTAATCTATGTTAATTAGAGTATTTAAACTTTATGTCTCTGTTTTATTTAACATATTTCAATACCGCAGGTATTGGTTTATATTTTTCTTTTCTTTCTGCTCTTTTCATAACTTTCTTATGCCTTTTTATTATGTCTCTAAATTTCATTTTTTATCTCCATTATCTTTTCTTTTAATTTATCTAAAATTAAAATCATTGCCTCAGTATCTAACTCACAATACTTTTTTAGGTCGTCTCTGACCTTTGTTATTTCTTCCCTTTTTGCTCTCTTGCCTTCAATGTTTCCATGAGTTATATACGCGTATCTTATTGAGGCCTGTCCTCCATTTGCAATTTCCATGTCTTTGTAAGACATGTTTGTCATTGCTGGCAAAACATATTTTATTGATGCAGAACCTTCTTGCCTTCTATCATAATAATCAAAATTCCTAAATGGCTGAAGAAGATCAATCATTCTTTCAATTATCTTATCAACATGAGGCTTCTCTAATGGAAAAAAGTGGGCTATTTCTTTTAGTCGACCTTGCTCAAACATTTGATTGTAAACAATTATTGAACCACTTGCTCCTAACTTTCTATTTATTGAATTAATAAATTTCTTTCGAGGATCTTTTTTTCCTGCTGAGATAAAAGAATAATGTGTTTTCTTTCCTTTAATGTCTATTTTATGAACTGAGAATTGAAACGGAATCTGTTGATAAGGTTTTAATTCATCATAAAGCGGAATTGCAGTTTGATATGTCTCAAAATCTAAAAAATATAAAGGATATTTTAATTTATTTAAAAAATCTTTTATTGCATGTTCCCTGATATGGACTTTTTGTGTCTTTTCACACTCTAATTGTATTTGTTGCTTATCATTTAACTTAAAACTATTAGGAATATCTTTTATTGCTAAAATTCTATTTTCAAAAAGCTCCCAAGACTTTTGTCCTCCCCTATACAAATCAAAAACAGAGTTTTCTTTAGGTAGAAAAGCCCAACACTCTTTTTTCATAGAACATTCATAGGGTTTATTGCAAGAATCACTAATTCTAATGACTGGTTCTCTAGAATCAATAATTTTCAGCATTTCCCTAACTCTTTCAGGAACAAGTTTTATTTCTTCTGCAACCTCTGTAGAAATATCTTGTTTAGTGAAAAGTTCTGAAACACTAATCTCACCCTGCCTAACATATTGATTATTTATATGTAATAAAAAACATTTATTTATTTTTAACCCTGCTTTTTCATAAACATATTTTTGAAAAGCAACATCTTGAATATTCACATCTTTAACCTCTGTTGAACTCTTTACTTCAACAATATCCCATCCTTCTTTTACAGGGACCAAAACATCTGCCCTTGAGTAAAGTCTATCAATCATAAAGGCTGGTTCAAATAAAGGTTTGTTTTCTTTTAATAATCCTTTAGTTTGCTCTAAATTCCTAGAAAAATCCTCTGTAGAAATATTTATTCCATTAGGAAATAGTTTTTTAGCAAACTCTCCAACAATATAGCCCTCATCAAATAGTTTTTGCTTGGATTCATCAACTTCAGGTATTCTTTGTTTATCATTTACAGAAATCCAAAGGAGTTTGGGACATTGAATTCCGTTTAGATATTTGGATTTGGTGAGAAGTTTTTGAAAAGAGGAGGGCATCTTTCTATCAACATACTCTCATTTTTAATTATTTGGG
>JBBSXH010000077.1:0-3832 GCA_038045865.1 Nanobdellota archaeon | reverse complement strand
CCATGCGAAGAAATAACTCAATTAGGTTTTTTTAACTGGATAAATTTTGTTTTAGGAATATCAGTTATTTTTATTATTTATTGTTTTTTGATTAAGAAAAGAAAATTCTTGGATAAATAATTTAATTGACTTGTTGGTAATATAATTGACTGAAAATTATGGAAGATAAGTCATAACTATAATTTTCTTTTGCTATTGATAATGTATAAAATTAATCTAAGGAAAGGTTTAGCAAGAAGTTTTGTGAGAAATGTGAATAAATTGATGGTCTTAAATCATCTTCATAACTTCTATAATTTATGCCCTAACTAGTAGAAACTACAAAATATTAACTATTAACAATTTAGTATGCTAATTTTATTTGTTAATAATATTTTAATTTAATCGCTTTGTTTATCATCTGCAAAGCTTGAGAAATTAACATTTAAAAATTTCCATGGAAATTTTTAAGCCACAAAAATCTTTAGATTTTTGATGTTTAAGCTTGAAAAACATAATCCAAAGCGAGTTTGATTTAATAATATCAACAGGTTTAGTAAATAAATTAATTATTCAAAAGTGGGTAAGTTTTATAAAGTATTTTTCTTTTAGTTTAAGATGATAAAAAAAGGGGTAGGTTCACAAGCAGGAATTATAAGTACAATTCTTTTAATTCTTCTTTCAATAGTTTTAATAGGAATAATAATTGGATTTGCGGTTCCTTTTGTAAAAGAAAAACTTTCAGCAGGAGATTGTTTAGATGTTCTTGGGAAAATGGAAATAAAACCCGACTACACCTGCTATTCATCTGGTTCATCTAATCAAATGTATGTTCAGGTTCATATTGCAGATATTCGTGATTTAATTAATGGAGTAGTAATAGAATTAAGCGGAGCAAATAGTGAGAGTTTTAAGATAATAAATGGGACTAATTTAAGTGGAGTATCTATGTATAGTGGAAGTCCAAATCTAGAACTTCCTAATGATAATACTGAAAGAACATATAATATAACTGCTTCTAATAAGCCTATTTCAATTAATATTTATCCTGTTTTAAAAAATGATAAAATTTGTGAGGTAGCTGATACAACAACAGAAATTCAGTCTTGCTGATTTTAAATAAAAAAAGATGATAAAAAATATGAATAAGAGAAAAATTAAAGCACAAGTCTGGATAGAGACAGCAGTTTACACTTTAATTGGAATAACTATAATGGGAATAGTATTATCTATGGCTATTCCACAAATTGAAAAAATGAAAGATAACACAATTATTGAGCAAACAATGTCTGCTATGAATGTTCTTAATGATAAAATCTTAAATGTTGAACAATCAGAAAAAAGTGTTGGCAAAGTTGTATTTACAGTAGGAAAAGGATATTTAGAATTTGATTCTGGAAATAATTCTATAAAATATGTTCTTGAAAACACAAAATTAGAATTATCTGAACCAGGAAAAGAAATCCCAAAAGGCAATAATATAATTCTTAAAACAGAAAAATATGGTTCAAATTTTAATATTATTCTTAAAATGAGTTATACTTCAAATATAACTTATGAAGGACAAGAAAAAACAAAAAGATTAAATGCTGGAGGCACTCCTTATAATATCTTTATAGAAAATAAAGGAGTAACAAACATTAATTCAAAAACACAACTGGATTTTACAGTCGTGTAAAATAAGATGCTAAGAATAACTAAATAAATATCAATAATAAATAAATACCAAAAACTCTTGAGCTGATGAGCGAGTGAAAAATAATAATAAAACTTAATCAATTAAAGCTAAAATATTTTGAGGTAGTTATAAATTATTAAAAGTAAATTAAAAATAATAAAAATGGTGATAAAAAAAGATAATAAAAGTGGGCAGGCAGAAATAATTACAACAGTCTTAATTATCTTGATGGTTTTAGTTGCAGTAGTAATTGTCTGGAATGTTGTTAAATTTACTGTTGTTAGAAGTGCTGAAAATATTGGAACTTCTGCTTTTACTACTCAATTGGATTTAGAAAATGTAGAATTATATACAACAGGAGGGGCAAGCATTAAGATTCATAGAGGAGCAGGAGAAGGGGATATAACTTCTTTAAAATTTATATTTTATGATTCTGAAGGAGAAAGCTATATTATTGAAAAAGATGGGAGTGATGAGAATTGCAGAATTCCAGATGAATTAGAAACAAAAATATGTGAGTTTGATTCAAGTGAAGTTAATTTTAATGTTGTAAAAGTTTCTGTTATCCCAATGTTTGGAAAAAGTGCAGGAATTGAGGTTGTTGAGAATAATCCTAAAACTGATTTGCCTGTTTATGGTGTTAATATTAATAGCTGTGAATCCACGAAAGATTGGACTAATATTAAAGGAAACCTAATTACAAGTTCAGACAAAATGGAGGGAAGTTATTCATTGAAACTTACTGCAACAACTGGTGATAATGATGGGTACGCAGCGTATAATCCTTCTGGAACCTGGGATTTTAGAAATAGAGATTTTATAACTTTTTGGGCTAAATCAGGAAATGGTACTGAATTACTCGGTATAGGAGAATTTTTTATAGAAGATTATACTACTTATTGTAGGTGGGTTTTTAGTTATCCTACAAATTGGAGTTTAATAAAATTAAATATTTCAAATCCTGCAAGTTGTATTGAAACAATAGACTTATCTACAATTGATAAATTCCGTTTTGATGTTAACCAAAATGGAGCAAGCGGGCTTATTGATGCAGTTAGACTAACATGAGATGTGGATTATTAAAAATAAATAATAACTATAAAAATAAAACATGGACAAAATTGAAATAAATCTTAATCCAAGAATACCTACTCTCCCAAAGATAGAAGATAAAACACAAATTAATATAAGATATGTTCTTATTTCCCCATATGTAAGTGTTCATATTTATTGGGACAAAGCAATAGGAGAACTGATTTACAAAATAGAAGAACCTGTTTTAGATGAAAATGAAAAATCATTATTGCAAACGCTTGAAACAAATTTAAATGAAATGATTAACATTAATGTTTTAGTTGAAAAAACTCAAGAGTCTATGATAGACTACACAGATAAAACTTCTAGATTACTCATAGAAGAACTAAACTTGCAAATCAGTGAAGAAAGTTATAAAAAAATATTTTATTATTTGTTTAGAGATTTTATTGGATTAAATGAAATTGAAGCATTAATGAGGGATTTTTTTATAGAAGATATTGAATGCAATGGAATTAATACTCCAATTTATATTATTCATAGAATTTACAGGAATATTAAAACAAATATACAATTTAATTCAATAGATACTTTATCCAGTTTTGTTGAAAAACTTGCTCAAAGAACAGGAAAATATGTTTCTTATGCTTCTCCTTTACTGGACGGAAGCTTACCTGATGGCAGCAGAGTTAATGCTACATATACTTCTGATATTACATCCAGAGGACCAACTTTTACTATCAGAAAATTTACAAAAATTCCATGGACGCCTATTCAATTATTAAATCTGAAAACACTTAGCCCTGAAATGCTTGCTTATTTTTGGATATTATTACAGTATAAATCAAATATATTAATTGCTGGAGGTACAGCAAGTGGAAAAACAACTCTCTTGAATGCAATTGCTTTTTTTATTACTCCTGAATCAAGGGTCGTTTCAATTGAAGACAGTGTTACAGGAGATTCTAAAATAGTCATTAAAGAAAATGAAAAAATAAGGAATATTACAATAAAAGAGTTTGTAGACGAGAAGTTAGATGCTGAAGTAATGACTTTGAATGAAAAAGGAAAGATAATATTTGTTAAACCTTCTTCCCATATAAAACACATTGTTAAAAAAGATATTTATGAAATTTTAAC
>JBBSXH010000076.1:0-1789 GCA_038045865.1 Nanobdellota archaeon | reverse complement strand
TTATATTAAGGAATTTTTTGAAAAACATCCAAATGAAGAAGTAGAACACGGAAGAGTAGTAGATTATGTTTTTGAGCATATTCCAAAGGCGAGAGATCCTTGGAGAGCAATTAGAAAACTCTATCAAGAAGGTTGGCTAATACAAGTTAGAAAGGGAATTTATAAGAGAATCCTTGGTTATAAAGGACACAAATGTCTTAGCTCCTTTTTCTTCTGAAGTAAAAGAAGAAATATTCAAAAAAGATAATTATAGGTGTGTGGTCTGTGGAAACGGTAAGCACAATGGCTATGAACTTCATGCAGACCACATTGTTCCACAAGCAAGGGGTGGAAAATCCACAGTTGAGAATGGACAAACATTATGTAGTGAACATAATCTAATGAAAAAGAGATATGGAACTGTTGATTTTCTAGGTAAATACTCTAAAAAAATGATTGAGAAAGCAAAGAAGTTTAAGGATGAAAAAACTGAGAAAATGTTCAAAGAAGTATTGGAAACGCTAAAGAAATACGGATTAAGTTAGACTTTATCCAATATTTTTCTCTGCAAAATCAATCATTTCTTTCAAGATAACTTTTATTTTGTTTGGGTCCTCTTTTTTGAAATCATCTGAAGAAAGATATCTTGCAGAATCTCTTAAATTGCTTAAACCGGATAAGGTAGTGCTGAATTCCATTTTCACATTGCCCAATTCTGCCCAGTTCTTAAATTTCTGAAGTCTATCTTTATGATTTTTACCTTCTAAAATTTTCTTATTCGGTAAAGCCAATAAAACACTTTTTGCTGATAGTTCTAAAGAAGCAAACGCATTTTCATAAAATGGCCTTAATCTATTTTTATCTAAATTATCCAAGGCACTCTCGTAAAATTCTTTAGATGCCACAATATGCTCTTTTATTCTTTCTTTATTATATCTGAAATCAAAAGAAATTATCCAGTTATTTTTGAATAATAACAAAGTTATATGTCCGCAATTAAGGTCATTATCAGTTAGTTCAATTTTTTTAATATTATCAATATCATTTTCATAAACTACTTGTCCTTTATTTATTGATTTATTTGCTCTACCTGTAGCGATTGCCTTAACTTCATCGTTTAATCTTACTTCGTTTTTACCTTTATCTAAGGAAAAAATTATCTGTATTTTAGAGCTAACAGTGCCATTTTTGATTTTTCCTTCTTTTCTTCTTCGCTCTATTTCCGGAGTCACAAAAATATCCATGACTTGCTGAAAAACTTTTTGTTTTATTTCATCATCCATTTTATTTAGAAGGTAGTTTCTGTTGCATATTTTGCTCCTTAATAGTTTCTAATCTATTTTGTGCAGTTTTGCAGTATTCTTTAGAAATATCTATATGAATAAATTTTCTATCATTCTTATGAGACACGACCGCAACTGTTCCAGTTCCTCCAAACATATCTAAAACAACATTTCCCATATAAGAATAGAATTTTATTAACCTGTAAATTAGGTCTTCTGGGAATGGAGCAGGATGACCGTTTCTTTGTCTTTCAGGTTGAACCTCCCAGAATCCATCTGAAAATTTCTTAAATTCTTCTGCTGTAATATCTGCATCTTGGGGGTTACCTTGTAATCTGTCTCCATCTTTAGAAAAGACTAAAACATATTCCCATGATGGAACTATATGCGGATTGGCAGGACTTTTCCAGCTCCCCCAAGCTGTTCTTTTAAGCATTGTTTGTTTATACCAAATAATCTCTGTTCTAAACTTCATACCTAATTTTCTTAATTGCTGTGTAAAATCATGATGTATCGGCACAAAATCT
>JBBSXH010000075.1:0-2365 GCA_038045865.1 Nanobdellota archaeon | reverse complement strand
GGTCTATAACTTAGAAGTTGAAGATAATAATAACTATTTTGCTAATGGGGTATTAGTCCATAATTGCAATCTTTTAAATCCCAAAAGATTATCGGGAATGTTTATGAAGTTTATAAATAAGATAAATAATATAAGAAATACGCCAGTAAAAATAATCGGATTAACGGCAACGCCTTATAGGCTAACCACTACAAGCTGGAAAATTGGCTGGAATAGATACCAAACATCAACAAGTATTAAGTTGATAAATAGAATAAAGGGGGGATTTTGGAAAAGAATTTTATTTAATTTAGGAATTGGGGAATTGATAGATCAAAAATATCTCTGCCCGATAGAATATATTGACCGCTCAATTATTCAGCAGGAAAATATACCCCTCAATAAGTCGCAGTCAGATTTTGATTTGGAAGCATACGAAAAAATTATATCCGTTAAACAAAAAGAAATTATAAATACGATTGAATACGCAAAAATAATTTCAAAAGGTATATTAATATTCTGTTCGTCTGTAAAACAAGCCGAAACTTTGCAAAAGATAATTTTTAATTCAGCTATAATAACCGCAAAAACGCATAAAAAAGAAAGAGAGGAGATTATCAATAAATTCAGAAATGGAGAAATAAAGGTCGTTTTTAATGTCGGAGTGCTAACAATCGGTTTTGATTATCCCGAATTAGACTGCATAATTTTATTAAGACCAACGCGCTCAATCGGACTTTTGGCTCAAATGATAGGCAGAGGATTGAGAATTGCCGAAGGAAAGAAAAATTGTAAAGTGATTGATATGACTTCCACAATAAAAAATCTCGGCAGAGTGGAAACAATAAAATTAGAAAAAATAGATGATAAATGGGAGTTGTTGAGTGAAAAAGGAAGCTGGCATGGAAAAACTCTTTACACTTTTGTTATAGACACTTGATTTCCATAAGTACTATAATTTTGAAAAAACAGTGGAAAAATATATGAAATACGAAGATTTAAAAAATTTGATGGAAAATGGAAAATTAACTCTAAATAAAAGAGAACTTAATCCTGTTTATAGGGAAAAAGGTTGGCGGGGACAGAAATGGGACGATACAACACAAGCCAGTTGGAACAGTCAGCTTATAAAATATCGCAGGTTTCAATATGAATGTCGCGCGCCGGATATGCCCGAAAATCAATTTTATAAAATAACCAAAAAAGATTACGAGGAATTAAGTAAATTATTATGAAATACGGATTTCCATATCAAGGCAGTAAATCAAAAATAGCGGAGGAAATGATAAATATTCTACCTCCTGCCGATAATTTTTATGATTTATTTTTTGGGGGCGGAGCAATAACGCATTGTGCTTTATTAAGTAATAAATGGAAAAATATAATTGCAAACGATATACAAGGCACAACATCTCTTTTTTACGATGCCATAAATGGAAAATATAAGAATGAGAAACGATGGATAAGCAGAGAACAATTTTTTGCTGAAAAAGACAAAGACCAATATATTCGTTGGCTTTGGAGTTTTGGGAATAATGGAGACGGTTATATATTCGGCAAAGATATAGAAGAAATAAAAAAACAAGCTCACGAATTTTTATTTAAAAATGGATATAATTATACTGTTAAAAAACGGATTGAATTAATAAAAATTTTTAAAGAACAAAATAAGAAAAGCGGACGATTTGAATTAGAGCAATTAGAGCGATTACAGCGATTACAGCAATTACAGCAATTAGAGCGATTAGAGGTTTATTCCAAAGATTATAGAGAAATAGAAATTAAACAAAATTCTATTGTATATTGCGATATACCCTATAATCAAAAAGAAAATCAGAAAGAAAAATATTATGGAATATCTTTTAATAAAGAAGAATTTTATGAGTGGGCGAAAACACGAGATTTCCCCGTATATTTTTCATCATCTTTTTGTAAAGATAGTTTTTTTCAAGAAGTTTGGCAAAAAGAAAAACATTGTTTAATGAATAATAAAAATTCAAAAGGTAAAAAAACTATAATTGAAAAATTATTTTGGAATAAAAAAGGCGAAATTCCAAAATTAAAACAAGGAACAATTTTTAATAACTAAAAAAGATTACAAGAAATTAAGTAAATTAGAAAAAAGTTTACGAAAAATAAATTATCTCAAAAAGATTTTGATTTTTTTAAAAAGTGCTGTCTTGAATATGCCGATAAATTTGAACTAAATAATTGGACTTTTAGATTTCATTTTGAAAAAGATAAGGAAGAAAAATTTGAGGGTGGAAAGATTATTAGAAATTTAGATAATTATCAAGCCGATATTTATTTAGACCCTACATATTATCAGGATAAAAATGAAATAAAAAAAACCGCTAAACACGAAATGATACATTGTTTACTTGGA
>JBBSXH010000074.1:0-6361 GCA_038045865.1 Nanobdellota archaeon | reverse complement strand
CCACTTTTAAAGATTATTATAGTAAGTTATATGCTGTAATATAACAAATAATAAAAACCCCAACACACAGTTTATAAAATGATATCTGTTGCAAAAGGAGTAGATTTAGGGGTAGAGGGTGAAAAAATCATAGCTTATGCAAACCGTAAGCCAAAAAAAGAAGAATGTAAAAGTTATTCAAAAATTCATACAAGCCAACACAGAGATTCTCAGTTTTATTTACTAACAATGAATAACTGGAACAATAAACTTATAACTCATACTCTTCGTTCAGATAGACTTCATAGTTCTAATATATTACAATTACTTGAAAAATCATTAGAGAATAAAACTTTTGTTAATTTAGAAAAAATAACCATAAAACAATATGCTCAAGAGGGAGGAGGAGATATTCCTTGTTGTCTTGTGGATTGTCAATATGAAGGAGATTGGCCTCCTTGCATACAAGATAATCAAACTAATAAATAATTTTAATTACACATAATTATTTAAAGCATTTTTTATTTGTTTTCTTACTCATCTTTTTCCCTAAAATATGAGACTAACAAAAATGGAAAATAATTCTAATGAAGAAATTAGTTTTAAAGAAAAAAGAATAAGGGACATTACTCTAATCTATTATTCTATCCCTGAGATAAAAAATGCGATTTTTGAATTTTCTAAAAATAGAGAATGTGTTCCAAGATACTTTGAGGGCTTTGGTAAAAGACCAGATACATTTCAATATGATTCTGAAATTCTAGAACAAGTAAGAAAAGGTGCTACTTCTTTTCATTGTTCAGAAGAATTATGGGAAAACCCTTTGGACATTTCAACATCATTAAAAGAAAAACAATTAAATGAACTAAGAACAGGATGGGATTTATTATTAGATATTGACTCTCCTTATTTAGAATATAGTAAGATTTATGCTGATCTAGTTATTCAAACTCTTGAATTTCATGGAATTAAAAATATAGGAGTTAAATTTTCAGGAAATAAAGGATTTCATTTAATTGTCCCTTGGAAGGCATTTCCAAAAGAAATTTATGGACAAAAAACAAAAGACATGTTTCCTGAATGGCCTAAAATAATTTGTCAATATCTTGCTTCTCTTGTTAAACCTAAACTTCCTGAAAAACTTTTTGAAACTGAAAGTTTAAAAGATATTGCACAAAAAACAGGCAAAACAGAAAAAGAATTAACAATAACTGAATGTAAAAAATGCAACCGTCCTGCTGAAAAAAAGTTTTTAATTACCTGGATATGTCCTTATTGCAAAAATGAAATAGTCAATCAAGAAGGAACTTTTAATAACAGAAAAAAACCAAAATGTCCTGAATGCAGGAAAGATTTAATTGAAAAACTAAGAAATGAAATATATTATTGTGTTTTTTGTAATATTAATTCCAATAAAAATCCAGAAAATTTTGAAAAAACAAGAGATAAAACAGAAACCTTAATAGATGCAGATTTAATTTTAGTTGCTTCAAGACATTTATTTAGAATGCCTTATTCTTTGCATGAAAAAACTGCCTTATCCTCTATTGTAATAGATAAAGATAAAATTAAGGATTTTCAGATTACAGATGCAAAACCCTTTAAAGTAAAAGTAAAAAACTTTTATCCAGAATCAGAAGAAGGAGAAGCAAAAGAATTATTATTGCAGGCATTAGATTGGAAAGAACAAAAAGACAAAAGCAAAAAACCTCTGAAATACTCTGGAACTCAACAAGATTTAAATCAGCAGGATAATGAATCTCCTAAACAAAAATCAGATTACAAAGAAATTAAAATACTAAATCCAACAAACGATATTTATCCTCCATGTATTAAACTTTTGTTAAATGGAGTTAAGGATGATGGAAGAAAAAGAGCTTTATTTGTTCTAATTAATTTTTTTAAATCAATAGGAACAGATGAAAATTTTTTAAATGAGATAATTGAAAAATGGAATGAAAAAAACTACACCCCTCTAAAACAGGGATATATTCAATCACAATTAAACTGGTATAAAAAAACAGGAACAAGAATGCCTCCAAATTGTGACAAGACAAATTACAATGACTTGAATGTTTGCAAGCCAGATGAATTATGCAGGAAAATTAAAAATCCGGTTAATTATGCTGTGAGAAAGTATCTTGGAAAGAGATGAATATATCCTTCTGTTTTCTAATAATATATAATCTCAATCGCTATGTTAATCATCTGCAAAGCGAGAAAGATTAAAGCCAAAGCAATTATGAGTTAACAGATATTAAGAGTTTAGTAGACATCAATTATTTTAAGAATAATTTTTTCTTTTCTTTCATCATCAACAAATTTAAACATCAAAAATCTCTAAAGATTTTTGTGGCTTAAAAGTTTCTCTGAAGAAACTTTTAAATACCTCTATGAGTTATGATTTTTATGAAAAAGAGTATATGCCTATCATTAATATTTTTAATATTAACAAGTTTTTTAATAACTTTAACAATCGCAGCAACAAATACTTCTATAAATACTTCTTCTAGTACTTCTATAAACACTGAAAATTTAGAAGGAGTTGATAAAGCATACGCTTGTTTAAAAAATCAATTAGGAGATAATTGTGCAAGTGCTTCTTCAGCAGAACAAGCAGTTTTAAGTTTATTAGCAATTGCCTATGATTCTTCTCTCCAATCAAGTTGTAAAAATGCTTTGATGGGTTTTGAAAAAACTAATTGTTTTGCACCAACTTCTTCAGGAAGCTGTGATATAAAATCAACTGCTCAAGCAGTTCTTGCTTTAAATTATATTGGAAAAAATGATGAGAAATATACTAATTACTTATTGAGTAAAAGAAAATTAACAAAAAATTTAAATTGGTTTTTAGAAATTGATGCAAATGAAGAAACAACCTGCAAAATAAAAGTTAATGATGCAAATGAAAAATCTTTTAAAATGACTGCAGATAAAAAAATAACAGGTTCAAGCAGTTGTTTATCTTCTGCAGAAAATGGATATTTTTTGCAAATAAGTTCAACTTGTTTTGATGATAATTTTACTATTTCTTGTGATAAAGATTTTATAACAACTCTTCTTTATAAAAAAGATTTAAGTTCAACTTCTGCTTATCATCTTTCAAGCAAAACCAATTCTAAACAAGCATCTGGTTCAACAACCGAAAAAGTAAATGCCTATTGTTTTGCATCTTCTTCTGTTTGTGATTATCAAGGCAGTTTATGGGCTTCATTGGCTTTAGCAAAATTAGGAGAAGATGTTTCAGATTACCTTCCTTATTTATCATCTGAATATGACACAGCAGAAAACAAAAAATATTTCCCATCTGCATTTTTATATATGTTAACAAATGAAGATGATTATTATATTGAAGTTACAGAAAAACAAAAACAAAACAAATACTGGCAAGAACAAGAAAGTTCAGGAATTAATTATTATGATACTGCTTTAGCATTATTATCTTTGCAAGATTTATCTTTAGAACAAGCAGATAATTCAAAAGAATATTTATTACAAATACAAGATAGTTCTGGTTGCTGGCATGCAAATAATGCAAAAGATACTTCATTTATTTTATATGCTGGTTGGCCAAAAGAACCAAAATTAAGTCAAACTACAACTGCTAGATCAAATTGTAAAGACTTTGGATATTCTTGCACTGCTCCAAGTGAATGTATTAGTTCTGATAAACTTGAAAACTTTTATTGTTCTGGATTAAGTTCTGTTTGTTGTAAAACAGCTCCTGCAATGCAAACTTGCAGTGATAAAAATGGAATTATTTGTTCATCAGGACAAGAATGTACCGGAAGCACAGTTAGTTCTTTAGATAATTCTCAATGTTGTCTTGCTTCTTGTATAGAATCAGGAGCAAAAACAGAATGTGAAAGTTATAGTTACTCTTGTAAATCTGCCTGTTCATCTGATGAAGATACAAAAACAGGTTATGCTTGTAATTCTGGTGATGTTTGTTGTTCTGCAAAAACATCAACTATTAATTGGCTTTTGTGGATATTATTAATTCTTTTAATAATCTTAGTAATCTTAGCAATAATATTCAGGGAACAAGTTAAAATTTGGTTTTTTAGATTTAAGAGTAAATTAAGTTTTGGTAAAGGTCCAAGACCTTCAGGTGGACGTCCTTCAATGCCTCCTTCATCATCAATACCAATGTTTCAAAGACAAAGACAAATTCTTCCAAGGCAAAACATGCCTATGAGAAGACCAATGCCACCGCAAAGAAAATCACAAGAAGATTCTGTTTTTGAAGATACTATGAAGAAGTTGAGAGATATGAGTAAATAATTATTTTTGATGAATATAAGATAGATTATTTCCCAAATAACTTAATTTAAATTAGTAAACTCCTTTTCCTAAATAACAAAGATTATATATTCAAAGAGTTTTTGCAGTATTATGAAATCAGAAATTATAACTGTTTTCAAAAAAGAGGAAGAAATTCAGGAAATTATAGACAAATTTAAAGATTATTCTTTTGATGAGATTGACAAACACTCCCATTTTGAATTTTCAATTATGGAAAAGCTCACAGATATAACTAAATTAAAAGAGATTTTCCCAAAATTTAATCTAATAAGATCAATTGAACTAAGAGAAAATGAAAAAAAGCAAAAATATTATAGTTTAAATTATGAATTAGAAGATAGAACTTTTATTGTTATTTCTATTGTTTTGGACAGAGAAAAGCCATTAATTATAAATGGATTTCATGCTAATAGAAATTATAAAGAGTTTGAAAAAAGTTTAAGAAAATATTATTCTAAAAGATTTATATAGCTTTAAGTTGAGGCATAAACACTCTTCCTAATGCTAATTTTACTTCCTCAATAGTTGAGATTAAATTTAATCCAATAAATAAACTATTTTCCCTAGGTGTTACAATTAAACTTATTTCTTTTAAATTATCTAAAATTCTTTTATCATAACCATATTCAGAAAATAAAGAAGAAGCATTTTTTATTTGCAGCCCAGCAATTTTCCCTCTTCCAGTTAAATAAAAAATTATATCATCTAACATAAAATTTTCTTTTATGTTTTCATCTTCTTCCTTGCATGAAATAATCAAACTATCATCTATTTCATTATAAGAAAATTTACATTTTTTTTCCATGTTATCTTTTATACTTTTTAATATATAAATTTATCTGTTAAACAAATAATAGGGGTTAGTTAAGTTTAAAATATCTGTTCTATTAATTATTTTATGAAAAAAGAGCTATTATTCATTTTAATATTATCTTTGATAATATTACCTTTCATTTCAGCAGTAGAAATAAAATTAATAAAAGATTCTTATCAACCATTAGAAACTCTTCAAGCAGAAATATCTGGTAATTTTATTAATAGTTTAACTATCGAGAACTTAGGGCTTTACAAAGAAGGAACTCCAAGAATAATGCCTTCTATTTCAGGTATAACTCAACAAGGTGATACATATTATTTTTATGCAATCTTGCCTAATCAAGAAGCCAATTTTTCAATAAGAATAGAAGATGCAAAATATACTGAAGCAGGAGTTGAAAAAACAACAAGCATTATTAAAAATTTTACAATTATAAAATCAAACACTTCAGTTTTGCAAATAAACCCCGGATTTGTAAGCACAACAAATGATTTTTCAATTAAAATAAAATCTCTTTATCAAAAACAAGATATCACTGCAAGTTTTGAAGAGCAGACACAATCATTTTCTTTAAATGAAGATTCTGAAAAAACTCTTGTTTTTTTTGTTAAAAATATTACAGGCAAACAAGAATTGACAATTAATAATTATAAAATTCCTGTTTTTATAATAAGCAAGATACAAAATATATCAGAAATTTATATTCCAGATAATTCTAATGTCCCGAATAATCAATCAAATAATGAAACAAAGATTAGTATAATTAATCTGACAACAGAAGAAATAAAATCTTTGAATTGTAATGATATTGGAGAAATTTGTTTAGATACTCAAGAATGTGATGGAACAATAAAACCCTCTCTTGATTCAGGTTCCTGTTGTGTAGGAACTTGTAAAGAAAAATCAACTTCTTCCTATAGTTGGGTTTGGGCTATACTAATCCTTTTAGTTATTGGAGTAGTAATATATTTCTTTTATACAAGAGGAAAAAAGAGATTAAAGCCAAAATCAACAGATGAATTTTTAGAAGAAAGTGATAAAAGGTTTAGTAGCAGAATGGAAAACAGAAATGATGAAGTTTCTGGAAAATTGGATAAAATATAATTAAAGATTTCTTAAATGCCTCGCTTCGCTCGGCAGTAAACTTTTGTCTGCTTCGCAATTTCCTCATGTTCAATTGCTTCGCAGTTATTTTTATCTATTAATAATTAATACCTCTCTTACTCGCTTGAAAAATCATACAAAGCTTTAACAATTAGC
>JBBSXH010000073.1:0-10130 GCA_038045865.1 Nanobdellota archaeon | reverse complement strand
TTTAAACTTGCCGATTTGCAAAAAATTATAGAATTAGTTTAGTTGGGATGTAGCCGTAGCCTCTTTTATAGCTAAAATTTCTGCATGAGCTGTTGGATCCTTATTATTTGGCAAACCATTATAACTTTTTGCTATTACTTCATTATCTTTTATAATAACTGCTCCTAAAGGATACTTTCCATATTCTAAATTACCCTTTATTGCTTCTTCAATGGCTAATCTCATAAATGTTTTGTTTGGTTTGTACATTTTAAACTCTTTAATTGTTAATTATTTTAAGGGTTATTAAACCTTTCTAAATAGTTACCTTTAAATAGTAGTAATATTTCGCTAAATTATTAAAATGCCCTCATTAAAAATAAATAACAAGTTTTGGTCAACTCCTGACAACTTAAAAATGTATATTCTTACAGGGGATGAATGTAATTGTAGTTGTAGGTATTGTCTTGGGCGTATGAACCCAGAAGTTTATGGAGGGAAAATATCTAATGAAGATTATTATCAAAGGCTGTCTAATACTCTAAAATCATTAGATAATAATGTCAGGAGTTTAATAATATTTGGTGGAGAACCAACAATCTCTCCCAGGATTTTTGGAATATTAGATGTTATAAAAGGGCATAATTCTAGGAAAGTGATGATAACCAATGCTATTAAATTAAAGGATAACTCTTTTTTAAGAAGAATTAATAAATCAGATTTAGATATAATGTGTATCTCGAGACATGATACTAATGAAGAAGGAAATAGATATTTATTTAGAAATAATAATATTCCGGATAAAGAAGAATTAAAAGTAATAACGGAAAATTTAAAATCGAATCCTGGCTTCACCTGTAATTTAATAAAAGATCATATTGATAATCTTGGAAAAGTTAAAGCATATTTATCTCAAGCTAAAGAAATTGGGATTAATAACATTTCTTTCTTAGAATTAGCTACAATCGATAAAGATTTTCCTGTTAGAAATGAAGTAATTAAATATTGTGATGAAACCAGGGTTTCTATTAATGGAATTGTCGAACAAATGAAAAAAGACAAAAGTTTTGTATTAATTAATGAAGAAGCAAGAAGAGGATCTAACCAAAAATTATTTGATTTTACTTATGGTGATGCTAATGTTCAAATGAGAACAGTAAATACTGTTTTTGAAGAAAAAAAATTAGAAGAAGATAAAAATATATTATATAGTCTTAAATTTCACCCAAAGGGAGTTTTATCTGCAAGTTGGGATCCTAGAAAATTTGTTCTTTCCTGAAAACAATAAGCTTTAAATCCTTGTAAATTGTTCTATTTTTTATAAAGCCGACATCGCATAATGGTATTGCAGTGGATTGCTAATCCACGCCCTTCGGGGTTCCCAGGTTCGATTCCTGGTGTCGGCGTTTCTTTTCAGAAGTATTATCCTAACTCTTTATTTACCTTTCTCAAGCACTTCTTTTGATTATCATAAGTTAATTTTTTAATTGCTTTATCAAAGCTTAACCATTTATATCCAGTATGTTCTTTTTTATCAAGAATTATCTTTTTATTCTTAACTTCTGCTGAGAATAAATTATAAGTTTGTCCGATTATTCCAGTTCTGTCTGGATAAGCCTGTGGATATTTATATTTCCCAGAAAAATGATGATTTTTTATTTTGAGAGAGGTTTGTCCTGTTTCTTCTTTTAATTCTCTTTTTACTGCATTAATTAAATTTTCTGAATTATTTATCCCACCTTTTGGAAATTCCCAGCCCTTCCAATGTAATTTTCGTTTGAGTATTAAATATAAGATTTTATTTTTATTAGAATGATAATAAGTTACAATAAAAACTGCTTTGCGGTATTTAAAAGTTTTTACTAAAACTTTTAAGCCACAAAAATCTTCAGATTTTTGATGTTTTCCTTGTTTCATTTTTTTATTTCCTGAGAATCTTCAAAATAACTTTCATTTAATTTAACCCATTTAGAACATATTTTAAGAAGATGATTTGATGTTGAAAATCTTGAATCTCTTTTTCTATCAAAATAAGTATATAAAATAATTTCTATTCCTTTTTGTTTCATTCTTTCAATAACAGGTACAAAATCAGAATCAGAAGCAATCAAGATTATCTTTTTAATATGTGGGTAATTTTCTTTAAAATCATACATATCTAAAATAACTAAAGCATCAACCCCTTTTTGGTAGTATTCAAATTCTCCTTTTTCATTTAATAATTTTTGACATCTCCCCTCTCTTGTAGTAATCCATTTTTTTCTTTTTAACATTCTCATCATATTTTGATATCTACTCATTAAAAAATCTTCATTTTGAGTAGGTTTTGGACTTTGATAAGGTGGACAGGTATAAATAAAAAGATGTTTTAGATTAAGATTTTCTTTTTTACATATATTTCTAAAAGTTTGTAAATATTTTTTATTCTTGCCTATTTTTTTTTGCAAATGTTTTTTTACAAGACCAAAAAAACCATCATCAACAAAAACTAATGTATCTTCCATAAATTACTCCTAATTTTTTATAAAAATAAACATCCAGCAACCTTTTCAGATCACTGGGGATCATACTCACAATCCGAAGATTGCTAATTTGATTAGGCATATTAGGTTTATAAATTTTATGTTTAAATTTCATTTTGATTTTCCCCTACTTCTTATAATTTATAATCCATTATACTTTTTTTGAGTTGATTTAGTTTTGAGATTAATTGTTCAAGTTTAATCTTATCAGTTCAAGAGTTTGAAGTATTGTTTATTATTGATTAGTCAATTTTTATTTTTCTTTGATTCTTGTCCATATAAAAACCAACCAAGAACTACTGACCCCAAAGCCATAACTCCTAATGCGTTTGTGATTATGATAGGAGTATTTTGGATATCAATTCCATAAATTACCCAAATAAATGCTCCGATTAACAAAATTGAATAAGTTAATATTGAAATATCTTTAGCACTTTTTCTTTTAAATATTTTTATTGCCTGTGGAAAATTAGAAGCACCCATTAAAGCACCAGAAATTGTTGCTAAGATAAATAAAAGATTCATTTGATAATTTCTCCTATACCTTTTCCCTTTATTCCTGCTGCATTTGCTTCATCGGTGTCTAATTGAAATGATAAAAAATGCCCTTTGCCTGCTCTTACAACAATATTATTAAAAATTAAACCTCTTTCTCCATTAATTTTAATTTTTATTATTTGATGATTTTTTAAATTTAATTTTTTTGCTTGCTCATTTGAAACATGAAGATGTCTCTGAGCAATTATTGCAGGAGTTTTGATTTTCTTATTTTTATTTTGAATAATTAGTTTTGGAGCAAATAAAGTATTTTCAGAGATTCTAATAGGTAATTTTATATTTAAAGTCCTTGCATCAGTTAATGATATTTCAATTTGAGAATTTTTTCTTACAGGACCAATAATTCTTACGTTTTCTATTCGATTGTTTCCATTTATCAAAGTTATGGTTTCTTTTGCTGCAAATTGTCCTGGCTGAGAAATTTTATACAAAACTTTTAATTTATAATTTTTTCCAAATAATTTTTCCAAATCTTTTTGTGATAAATGTATATGTCTTGCAGATATTTCAATTGGGATTTTCATGGGCTCTTTTTATATTATAACTTCTTTAGAATTCTAAGTTTATAAAGTTTGATTTTATATAAATTCAGGAAAACAAGTTTTAACCTGAATTCATTTTCTTTTTGGTAATGTTATAAACCCAATCGATATGTTTATCATCTGCAAAGCTGGAAAAATTAAAGTCAAATATTAAACAATTAATTTCAAATCTTGAAAAATCATCTTCAAAACTTAAAAATATAAGCCAAAACTCGAAAAAGATTTATGCATTATTAACAATCAAAAAAAACTTGGGTTGGCTTGCTTCCAAAGTTTGAAAGTAGAAGTATATTTTAAATTATTTCAAACACCTCTTTTGCAATCTGCATTTCTTCATCAGTTTTTATTACATGAACTTTGAATTTGTTCTTTAAATAACTTAGGTTTTTCAAAACATTTTTTCTTAGCATTGGGACATTATAGCCAATTGCTCCTGTGAAAACCAGATTATCTAAACCATTTAAAACAGCGATGTATGCACCAACATATTTTACTATCCTATAAACAAAAATATCATAAGCAAGTTTTATTTTTGGATTTTTAATATTTTTTAAAATATCTCTAAAATCTGTGTAACCTGTAAGTCCTTTAAATCCTGATTTAAAATTTAATATTTCATTCATGTTATAATCTTTTTTTTCTAAAAATAAAATCAATCCTGCATCAATATCTCCTGCTCGTGTTCCCATCATTAAGCCCTCTAAAGGAGTTAAACCCATTGAAGTGTCTATTGGTTTTGTATTATTAATTGCAGAAACACTGCAACCATTTCCTAAATGCAAAACAATTGTTTTTCCTTTTAATCTTTGAGAAACATATTTATTGGAAATTCCATGAAAACCATACTTTTTCAAATTAAATTTTCTTGTTATTTCTAAAGGGATTGGATATATTTTTGCTTTGTTTGGTAAATCTGAAAAAAAAGCTGTATCAAAAACAGTATATTGTTTTTTGTTTAGTTTTTTGCATTCTCTTATAACTTTCAAAGCAGGAGGATTATGCAGTGGAGCAAATTCAGAATATTTTTTTATAATCTGCTCAACTTTGTTTGTTATTAGAGAAGGTTTATTTAATTCTCCGCCATGAACAACTCTGTGAGCTATAATGTCAAATGAAAGCTCATTATTATTAAGCTCATTTAAAATTTGTTTAATGGCTTTAGAATAATCTTTAATTCTTTCAACTTTTCCTGAAAAGATTTTGGTTTTATAATTATCTTCAAATAAAGTATATTTTATGCTTGAACTGCCTGTGTTTAATACTAGTAGATTCATTTTAGCCTCTTTTATAATTAAAGATTAACAAGGTTTAAATATCTTTTTTATTTAGCTGTAAGATAAAATATGTTACTTATACAAAGATGAAACTTAATATTTTAATAGGGGGCAAGGCAGGACAAGGCATTAATTCAGTTTCTGAAATAATTTCAGAGATATTAGCTAAATTAGGGTATTTTACATTTAATTATAGAGATTATCAATCTTTAATCAGAGGAGGACATAGTTTTAATGTTCTTTGTATTTCTGATGAAAGAGTTGGAAGTGTTGAAAGCAAATTTGATATAATTGTTGCTTTAGATGAGAAAACAATTGAGGTTCATAAAAATGAATTAAAGAATAATGGAACTATCATTGACTTTAAGAGATTTGAAAATGAAGGAAGAAATTTAAATGTTGCTCTTGCAGGAGCTTTAATCAAAATATTAGGTGTTGATAAAAAAATCTTAACTGAACATATTAAAAAAAGATATGGAGAAGAAGCTGTTAAATCTACTGAAAAAGGTTTTGATTTTATTGGTAGTAAGTTTAAACTTGAAAAGCAGAAAAGCAAAATTGTAATTAAAACAGGAAGTTCTGGTGTTTGCAATGGTGCATTAAATTCTGATATTAATTTATATTTAGGATATCCAATGACTCCTGCAACAGGAGTTTTACACGAACTAGCGGGAAAAGAAAATGAAAACTTTAAAACATTTATTCCTGAAAATGAAATTGCTGCTGTTAATCAAGGATTAGGTGCAAGTTTTACAGGTTCAAAGGTTATGGTTGGAACAGCAGGAGGAGGATTTGATTTAATGACAGAAGGATTAAGTTTTCAGGGTATGTCTGAACTTCCTTTAGTTGTTTATTTAGCTTCTCGTCCAGGACCTGGAACAGGAGTTCCAACTTATACAATGCAAGATGATTTAGATGTTGCTCTTCATGGAGGGCATGGAGAATTTCCTAGAGTTGTAATCGCACCTGGAGACCCAATTGAATGTGAAGAAAAAACAAATGAAGCATTTTACTTATCTCAAAAATTTAATTCCTTATCAATAATCCTTTCAGATAAACATTTAGCAGAAAGTGAATTTAGTTCTGATAGAAAACCAAATAAAATAATTTCTGTAAAACTAAACAGAAAAATCCCTGGAAAAGAAATTGTTAAATCAAGTTCTTATGAACATGATGAAAAAGGAAATACAACTGAAAATTCTGAAATTACAAAAAAAATGGCTGATTTGAGATTAAAAAAATATGAAGAAATTAAAAAAGAGTGTAAAAAATTCCAGATGATTAAACTTTATGGAAATAAAAATGCTAAAAATCTTATTATTGGTTGGGGAAGCACAAAAACAGTTATTTTGGATGCTTTAGATGCAATTGATGATTCAATTAAAAAAATAGGGAATTATAAATTTCTGCAGGTTTTATATTTAAAACCTCTTTCAGACGAAATAAAAACAGAAATTGAAAAAACTATGAAAGCTGGTGGGAAGGTTATTTTAATTGAAAATAATGTTACGGGACAGCTGGGTAGGCTTATTCGAGAAAAAACAGGAATAAAAATTCCTATTGAAAACAGGATTTTGAAATATGATTCGCGTCCTTTTTTTGCTGATGAATTAAAAGAGGAGATATTAAAAATAAGATGAAAAATAAAATAAAGGTGTGCCCAAAATGCAAGTCAAAAGATATTATTATATCAATGAATGCTTTAACAACAGAAGCATTTCCGGCTAAATATAAATGTGAAGATTGTGGTTTTGAATCTTATATAATAGCAGAAAAAATAAAAAAGGTGAAGATAAAATGAAAGATTGCATATTTTGTAAAATTGTGAATGGAGAAATTCCTAGTGTAAAAATTTGGGAAGATAGCAAATATATGGCTATTTTAGATATAAATCCTAATGTTAAAGGAATGACATTAGTCTTGCCTAAGAAACATTTTGATTCTTATGTTGTTGATATGAAAGATGAAGATTATTCTAATTTAATGTTAGCTTCTAAAAAAGTGGCTAAATTATTAGATGAAAAATTAAAAGTTAAAAGAACAGCAATAGTCATGGAAGGGTTAGGGGTTAATCATGCTCATATAAAACTTTATCCTATTCATGGTTTAGATGAAAAATTTAAAGAAACTTGGGCTAAAGATAAAATTTATTTTAATAAGTATGATGGATATATAAGCACTCAATTAGGCCCACAAAAATCTGCTGAAGACTTAGAAAAAATTGCTAGGGAGATAAGAGGATGATAAGTTTAAAAGAATATCAAGAAGCTTGTAAAAGAACAGCAAAAGAATTTGCAACACCTGAAACAGAAATAGCTACCTGGGGCTTGGGCGTAGCTAGAGAAGCAGGAGATATTGCCTCTTGCATAAAAAAAGTATTTGCTCATAAAAATGAAGCAATCAAAGAAGGATTAAAAGAAAACTTAGGAGATACTATATGGTATATTGCTATGATATGTAATTTTTTTAATTGGAATATGGATGAAGTATTAAATGAAAATATAGAAAAGTTAAGAAAAAGATATCCTGAAGGGTTTACATTTAAAGATGCTCAGAGAGATGGAACAAAAATTGACTGGAGTGAAAAATAAAATGATATCAACAAAACAAAATTTATCAACAAAAGAAATAATAACATTTATAAATCATATTAACTAAAAGTTAATATATATTAACTAATTGGAAATAACAAAATGGACAGAATAAATAAAGAACAAGAAATTATAAAGATAATTTTTAAGGATTTTTTAACTCTTTATAATAGCAGGAGCATAAGCAAACTAATTGGATTAACTCATGCTGGCGCATTTAAAATATTAAAAAAACTTGAAAAAAGAAATATTGTTAAAGCAAAAAGGATAGGAAACACTGTTGTTTATTCCTTAGAAATGGAAAATCCAGTTACTTTAAGAGAGATTGAGATGATTTTAACAATTGAAGCTCAAAACTATAGGAGATGGATTGAAGAATTTATTGATATAAAGGTGAAAGTTAAATTTGTAATTTTATTTGGCTCAATAATCAGAAATGAAAAAGAAGCTAAAGACATAGATTTATTAATTGTTTCTGAAAATAATAAACTTAAAGAAATTCAAAAAATAATAAATAAGAAAAATGAGCTTTTAAATAAAAAAATCCATCCTCTCTTGCAGACCCCTAAAGATTTTAAAAATGATATAAAAAACAAAAATAAAGTTATGATAGAAATACTAAAAACAGGGGTTGTCTTATTTGGGCAGGAGGAAATAAGTAAAATTATTGCTGAATTAAATGAGTAAAAAAAATAAATTGGATTGGTGTTTAGAAAAAGCTCAAATAGAGTTAAAAGAGGGGAAAAAGCATAGAGGATTAGTTAAAAAACCACAAGATATTAATGAAGCACGAAAACATATTTTAAAAGCAGAGCATAATCTCTCTGCAATAAGTTATTTTAATAAAGGTGGATTTTCTGATTGGAGTATGAGTGCTGTTTTTTACTGCATTTATCATTGTTTTCTTGGAATTGCTTCAAAATTTGGATATGAAAGTAGAAATCAAGAATGCACTATTGCACTAATAAAATATTTAAAAGAGCAAAAAGAGATAGATATTGAAGATATATTCATAGATGCCTTGCAAAGTTATAACAAAGAGCAAAGGTTTGAATCAAATATAATAGAAAAAAGAGAATTATATACTTATGGTACAACAATCTCTGCAGATAATAAAGAAGAAATAGAAAAAAACATAAAATTATGTCAAGATTGTTTAAACCAAACAAGAAATATAATATTCAAATAAAATGACAAACATAAAAAATAAAATAAAACTATGCCCAAAATGCAAGTCAAAAAATGTTATCATATCAATGAATGCTTTAACAACAGAAGCATTTCCGGCTAAATATAAATGTGAAGATTGTGGTTTTGAATCTTATATAATAGCAGAAAAAATAAAAAAGTGAAGAAAAATAAAAAATGACAACACAAAACACAAAACAAAACCTATCAACGAAATATGAAATCCAAAAATCTGAGGATTTTAGTCTTTCAAAATCTACTAAAGACAAACTTAAAACAGATTTTGAAATCACCTGGTGTCCAGGATGCACAAACTTCATGATACTTGAAAGTGTGAAGCAAACACTTGCAAAATTAATTGATTCAGGCAAATATAAACAAACTGATTTTGCTATGACTACAGATATTGGATGTAACTCTAAAATTTATGATTATCTGAACATATCAGGAATTTATGGACTTCATGGGAGAAGTGTTGCAACAGGATTAGGAATTAAATTAGGAAATCCTAAACTAAATGTCTTAAGTTTTATTGGAGACGGTGGATGTTATAATGAAGGAATATCTCATTTTATACATACCTTAAGATATAATCAAGACATGACAATAATTGTTCATGACAACCAGGCATTTTCTTTAACAACAGGACAACCAACTGCAACATCACAGATTGGATATAAAAGTAAGGCAAATCCTGAAGGAGAAAAATTCAAACCACTAAATCCAATTAAACTTGCTTTAGCTTCTAATGCTACATTTATTGCAAGAGCAAATGCAAGAGACATCAAACACACAACAGAAATTTTAGAAAAAGCAATCAAGCATAAGGGATGTAGTTTTGTAGAGATAGTTCAGGATTGTTTAATTTTTAATAAAGAAATGGATAATAAAGATAATTTAATGTATAAAGTAGATAACAAAGATAAAAAGAAAGCAGAAGAATTAGCAAATGAATGGGATTATAATTCTAAGATGGGGAAAATACCTGTGGGGATAATTTGGGAAGAATAGAGTTCCTTATAGATATTTTTTCTTAACACATAACTATTTGCCCATTGAGCATAAGCATTCCAACCTTGAAAACTTTCAAGAAGTTTATTATTTGATAAATTCCTTGTTTTATATTTATTAATTTTTAAAACCATATTTTTAATATTTCTTTTTCTCAATAACCTATAATGATAAAAATTCCTAAATCCAACAAAATCAACTCCCCGCGATAAACTGATTATTCTTGACTTTTGAAAGTGCAATTCAATTTTTAATTTATTCTTTAGAAATTCATCTATTTCTTTTTTCCAAATTTCAAGTTGTTCTTCTGATTCATGCAAAATAACAAAGTCATCAACATATCTAATATAATATTTTGCTTTTAATTTGTGTTTAACAAAATAATCTAGTTCATTAAGATAAACATTAGCAAAGAATTGAGAAGTTAGATTGCCGAGAGGCATTCCTTTCTTGCAAAAACTCGTT
>JBBSXH010000072.1:0-5183 GCA_038045865.1 Nanobdellota archaeon | reverse complement strand
ATTAATTATATAATGGTTATCAAATTTTGTTACTGCCCATTGCTTGGGATTTTCATCTTCACAACCCTCATACATTTGGTAAACAAATCCTTTTCTTTTTGAAGGATCTAAATCTTTTAGGCAGTTTATCATTTTATATTAAAAAACCTTTGGTTTTTAAGCATTTATATTGTTTAAGATAATTGATTTTTTTCTTATTATATTTATTAACTACAAAACATATTTTTTGTTGTTTTATTAACTACAATAACACATGCAGGAAGTTTTAAGCATTGCTTGAAAGTTACGTTCTTTTATTGATTTTTGTTTTATTCTAAATCCAATTAGGTTTGTGTTAAGAGCCCTAAGAAATAGAGATGAGCAAGACTCTAGAATTTGATAAAAATAGATTGGGACTCATTTATTAATTATAATTTAAAAAATAATACAAAATCACCTTTCTGCTTTTCCCAGAAGTTATTTTTTCTTATTCATTACTTTCAGGATTCCTACAACTATAACAATTATTGCGAAAAGCCATGCTAAAGCTCCTTGCATAATATCTCCTGTAATTGTTCCTAATTGAGTTACTCCTGCAAGAGGCAATAGAATTATAATTCCTACAAGTATCGTTAACCATCCTTTAATTTGTGACATTTTGTTTTATTTACCTCCTTTCATTATTTTTAAAGTTTATTTATTAGTTAAATCTAGGATTTTACCTGCTTTTTTCCTAAATAGAGTGAATACTATGAGGAATAATGCTGTTGCAACAAGGAATTGAAGGATTAATCCTGCCGAGTTATCTGTAGAGATATTGTAAAATTTTTGGCTTATTCCTACTAACTGTTGAAATGGGTTTGCAAGTTTACATATACTCCATGTGTAGACTGGATCTGCGATTACTGGTGCTTTTTTACAAGGAATTAAAGGAATCACAAAAGAGACAGCAGAAACTACTATCCCAAATATCACTGCTTTATTCAATATTTTCAAAAATTTTGGGTTTTCCATTTTGATTTGTTTTAGATAGTTTAGACTATCTGTTTGATTTAGTCCACTAAATAAGCCTAATTCTCTTAGGTATTTAAACCTTATTTTTAGTGGAATACCTTCCTTTTTAATATATTAAAAAAAGTGCAAAAATAGGCGATTTAAGGCAGTTTTAGTGCATTTTTGCTTAATTTTAAGTGCATTTATGCATAATCATGTGTAGATAATATGCATAATTCTTAACTAAAATGCACTTAAGATGCTTATTTTAGAGGGTATTCCGTAGTGTAAAAATTGAATATTTTAATGGGTTTTCCAGGCCATTTTTAAGCATATTTTATGATTTTTTATTATTTTTGATGTGTTTAAACACCCTATTTCTTATGATTTTTCAAGGTTGTGGCTTAAACAGGTGTTTAAACACCTTGTTTTTGTGAGATAGTTTAAGGTATTTCACTTTGATTTTATTGCTATTTATAGACGATAAAATTATATTGAGTAGAAAGATTTATAAATACTGATTTTCTAAGTAATATTATGAGTTGGTTTTTTAGTAAAAAAGCAGAGAAAAAAGGATTAGATGAATTAAAACAAGCTGTTCAAACAGGCTTCAACAGTGTTAAACAAGATGTTGGTAACATGAGCACCTGGATTAAACACCTAGATTCTAAAGATAAAACATTAAAAGATGAGTTTTTAGAGATTAAAGAAGAATTGTCGTCGTTAAAAGAAGAGCTTGAAAATTTGAAAAATGTTGTTGCAGTGGTTGGAAACAAACAGGTGTTTAAACAGGCACCAACAGTGTTTAATAAACAAACAGTGTTTAAGGGTGTTTTAAACAGTGTTCAAACGGGTGTTCAAACAGTCTTTTTGGACAAATTGTCTACAACTGAAAGAGCAATAATCTTTGTTTTGTTAAATTCAGATATGAAATTGAGTTATGAAGATCTGGCTGCAATGCTTGGAAAAAGAAAAGCAACAATAAGGGGACAAATTAATAGTATAAAACAGAAAAGTGAAGGATTAATAGAGGAAATAATAGGTGAAAATAACAAGAAAAGAGTCTTTATTCCTGAAAAAATGAGAGAAATATTGCTAAAATCAGGAAAAGTGAGTGAAAAAAGGCAAAAAAACACTGAAAAACAGGAAAAGTGAGAGTTAAAATAGTCCTGAAATCTGTTAATTTTACTAATTTTCAATTAAAAAGTGAGAAAAAACAAGAAAATGAGACAAAAAGACAAGAGTGAGACAAATAAAATCTATCGTTTAGTTAAAGAAGGAGAGTTAAAAGGAAAAATAGAAAAAAAACTCACCTAAAGAGAGAGTAGCTAAAAATCTGGTTTAAAGTGGCTTAAAAACCAAAATTTTGGGTTTTAAGAGCTTAAAAAGAAAAGAGAAATGGATAGCAATAGCCAGACTTAAAATAAAAACGTTACACCGAATAACTATACTTATGGTTAGCTTTGTAGTGAAAAGCTATGCTAAATATTTAAAACCCCTAAAAGGCTTAAAAATAGGGTTTAAAGGCTCCTTAATTGAAGAATTGTGTTTAGAGACACTATTTTCTTAAGTTCTGGAGAAATTGAGAATACAAGTCGTTTATTGTCAATCCTGTGCTTTTTTATAGGGATTCCTTTGTTTATTAGCCTGTTGATATAGTCTCTAATAGAAGATTCAGAAAGTTTTAACTTTAAAGCTAATTGTTTATGGTCTGGAGATATATTTTGCTCTTCTAATTGATATATCGTCGAGAAAACAAGCATTTCCTGATTGGTAATTTGTTTAAATTTTAGTCTTATTTCTTTCTTAATTGAATCAAGAGACTCTAAAATTTCTCTGGCATCAAATATGTTTTTTTCAAGAGAGGTTATAGTAGGTATTTCGGGGTGGAATACCTTGTGTTGGTGTGTTGGTGTGTTGGTGTGTTGGTGTGTTGGAACCCCTCCATTTCCTGTGGAGATACCTAAATTTGGGGTTTTTAACCCCCCTATTTCCTGTGGATGTGTTGGGTTATGTGTTGGACCGGTAGGATGTGTTGGGTTTATGTGTTGGAGTGTTGAAGAGGGTATTCCACTTAAAAGATTATAAATTTGATGAATTTCTTGCTTTATTTGAAAGATTTCATTGTTTAGGAAATCCATGTCATGCTTAACTTTTAAAAATGCTTCCTTTAATCTTTCATCTTCCATGAGATTTTAAGATAATTGAGTTTATTTAAAGATTTATGTTAAAGAAAGATTATAATTATTGTTTAGAACTATAAACATCATAGACTTTTTTAGATAATGTCCATTTTAATCTTCTTGTGAAAATCTCTCCATTAGTATTTTTCTTTATAACATTAACCAATCCTTTATCTTTTAATTCCAGAAGCAATCTCTTGATGAATTCTTCATCTCTTGCAAGTTCTCTTGCAATCTCTGCTGTAAATGGCTGCTTTGGAAACTCATGATACAAGAAGGACATAATTTGTTCAGATATTTTATCTTTTTTAGATTTGCTTAGTCTCATGTTATATTTTTTAAACTTAGTTTAATCTCTTTTTTATAATAGTTTATACCGAATAAGTTTTTAAAGGTGTTGATATTAATAATAAAATGAAAAAGAGGGTTGTTGGTAAAGGGGTTAAAAAAATTAAAAAGATAGAGATGAAAAAAACTCTTGCATTTAAATTATTAATTTTGAGTTTAATTATTTTGATTGTATTAATTGTTGCTTATATTTTTGTTTATGAATCAGGAAAAGAAAAAGAAGAGAGATTAAGGGGGGAGCTTGGAACCTTGAAGTGGGATTTTAATAAAGAAAAAATTAATTTAAGTGTTTTAAATTATACTATTTCAGAAGATAATCTAACAATTGATGTGAATATAAACCGGAGTTCTGGAAATCAAACTATTAATGCAATATTTTTTGATTTTATTGGGCCTAAAAATGGATGTAATTACACACAAGTAAATGATTTGGTTTTTGGTGAAAATAAAACTATTAATATAAAATATGAAAATAACCTCATTTTATGTAACGAAACAGATTTTTCAAATGTTACCAAGATTGTGGCATTTGCTCAAATTCATATTAATCTGACTCAAACAGGTTTAATTCCAAACATAACTTTTTATAAAGAGGATTCTAGAAATAATTTAAGTTATCTAAATAATTATTTTTATGCATTAACGGAGATTAATTACAATATTGTTGAAAGTCCTATCAATGATAAAATTGAGATAATAATAAATAATACTACTAAAAAGGTTAGTATTTCTACTTGGGATACTACTTGGTCTGGTAGTCAACAAGTTAATCTAACTGCAGTTGAAAATCAAGAAACTTTAACCACTTCTTTTTATATCCATTTCATAAATACCACTCGCCCTATCTCAAATCATGCTCCGAGTTTTAATTCTAGTGTTTGTGATGATTTAATTTGGAATAAAAATACTAGTTATGAAATTAATATGACTAAGTGTTGGAAAGATGCAGATGGAGATAGTTTAACATTAAGATATGAAAATAGAAGTAATGCTAATTTAAGCATTAGCCAGAGTGGAGTTATTTTAACACTTATCCCAAATACAAACTGGTTTGGAACAGGTTATTTTTATCTTTATGCAGATGATGGAAAAGTAAGTGAAGATGAATCAGCAAGAATTGATTTTATTGTTAGAAACCCTGTTGTTGCTAATGGAACCAATACTACAAACACTACTGCAAATGTTAGTACTGCCCCTAAAATAAAATCTTCAAATCCTTCTTCAACTGAAGTTTATATTTTTATGGGTAATAAAACATTTACAATATCTGCTGAAAAATATGAAACTATTAAATGGTATTTGAATAATGTGCAAGTTGTTGGAAGCGGTACTTCTCTTGATTTTAATAATCTTAAAGAAGGAGATGTTATTAAAGTAGAAGTAATAAATGGGACAAGAATAGACAGCAAAACTTGGAATATTAAGGTTGCAGAAGATAATGTAATAGAAAAACCTTTAGTTAATGCAGGAATAGTTATTTTTTATGCAATTATTGTAGTAATCTGTATTATTATAATTTTAGTAATCTGGTTATTTGTTGAAGAAAGAATGAAGAAAAATATTCCGGCAGGATTTGGATTTGCAATTACTTATGGTAGTAAGCATTAATCGATTTAAGTAGTTAGAAGTCTTGCGTGGATATTCAATTATTTTCTGATAATAACATAAACTTTCTTTCCT
>JBBSXH010000071.1:0-1095 GCA_038045865.1 Nanobdellota archaeon | reverse complement strand
ATAATTAAAAAATCTCCTTCTTTAATTTCAAATAATGGTTTTTCTTCTATCCCTAAATCGGTTCTAACAAAAAATAAATGGTCTTTAGATGTCTTTATTTCTATTCTAGGATATTTAGTGATAATCTTAAATAATTGCTTTTCATTTTCCCATTTTTCAATCACAGGAGTTAATTCACTTTTTTCAGAATTGAAATTTTCAGAAACAAGTATAAGAGGATTATGACAATCTTTAATCTCAATTATTTCTCCTGTATCTTTCATAATAAGAGTATCAGGGCTTAAACATTGTCCGCCCTTGTTTGTCTTTCCAGGAACCATTGAATCAAATTTCTGCAGAATTTTTATTTTCTTCCCAACTAATACTGCAATTGTTGCTTCTTGCCTTTCAATAGTCATTAATCCGTAGAGTTCTTTAATTTCTAACATTTCTTCTAAGGGTTCTACAACAAAGGTTTGGTCACATCTATAAAGACGAACATTTAATTCTTCAGGCGGCTCAAAAACTTCTGTTATAAAATTATCCTGTCCTTCAACTGCAGAAACATTTCCTGCAAACAAAGCAACTCCATTTTTAGGTGTCTGTTTCATATTTTTACATATTCTAATTAAACTATCAAGAGCATCTTGAACATTTTTTCTTGTACTAGTACCTTTAATATTAGCAGCAGTTGATTTTTCCCCTTCCAATTGCCTTGTAATAAAATTAATATCATAACCCTTTGAGACAAGAACAGTAATAAGTTCTGTATGCCTTGCTCTATAACTCCCAATTCTTTCAATAAATTCTGCTAAATTTGTTTTTTGTCTATCATCCATTGTTATCTTGTTTTTATTTCCTATTCAATTTATTTAGTAATATTATAAACGATTTAAGCTTTGTTTGAATAGATTAAGCTTCTCAATCCTGTCCTATTTCGTTTTATACATTATTGATATAGTTTTTATTAATAATATATAACTTATAAACACTTTGCAATTATTAATATAGCATAAATTTTATAGAGATATAGGTTTGTCTAAGCTAAATAAAAGTTACATCAAACTTCCCAGTCTTAATTTGTTTAGCACATGTAACATCTTTCAAATCTTCCAA
>JBBSXH010000070.1:44346-55780 GCA_038045865.1 Nanobdellota archaeon | reverse complement strand
GGATCACTTCGCTTTATAAATTTTTGATTTAGTTACTATCATTATGTCTATATCATTATATTCATGATAATTAGTTTGAATAGCAGAACCATATAAGATTATAGAATTTGTTTCTTTAATATTGCTTGTTATAATATTTATTATTTTATTTTCAATAGAAATTATCTTAGGATTATAGTCTATTTTTTGTAGGATATTGTTAGAATCAATTAAAGAAATCTCTCTTAATTTAGGCCTTATGGACCTACTTAATCTATTCCTTTCTACTTGGCTTAGTTTTTTATTTGATAATCTTTTTTCAATTATCTTCTTTTCTTTCTTAGTTAATATATTTACCATAACACTAATTAGTGTTATGGCTATTTAAACTTTTTGTTTCAATTATTCAATATTAATATATCTATGGAAATAAGTTATGAAGATGATTTATTTAAAGTAATAGAAAGATATCAAAAAAAGTTTAAGATATAATCTTTTACACACCTAATATTTTAAACAAAAATGCATCAGCATATCTTGTCTGATTTTCAATACCTGCATTTATAAAAATACAATTTTTTTCCTGATAGATTTTTTCTAAACTATTGTTTTCTTCTAAAGCTTTTATAACAATAACATTATCTAGAGAACAATTTTTAATAGGAAAATTGCCTGAACAATTATTTTCCATACAAGCATTGTTAACTCTTAGAACAAAAGAATTAATGTTTCTGTTTATCTCATAAATTGGTTCATTAAATACACTTGAAAAATATAATGGTTTGTCTATGTAATCACTAATAGAAGAATAACTCAAAAAATTAATATCTTTAACTTCATTAGGATTATATTGAGTAATAAATGCTTTTCCATTTAAATTAAAGTTCCAATAGCCATTTGTTTTAACAAAACTTATCCCATTATAATCTAATTTATCTTCTGTATTAGTTTTATCTCCTCGTTCACTAAAAGCATAACCCACACTACTAAAAAGCATCAACCCAATTAATATTAACCCAATTATAAGTTGATTTCTATGGGTTTTCTTGTCTTTTTGCTCTTGATTTATTATCTTTCTCATGAAAAATATTATTGGTTTGAGTTTAAATATTTTTGTTTGTTGATGAATAAAGGTTAATACTATACCCCTTTATTCTTTATTAAATAGTCTGTTTATGCATTGAACTTGTTTATATTTATCTATCCTAATCGCAGGGGTTTTAATTTTTTAAGATTTGCAGATGATAAAAGCCAAAACTTATTATTAGTATTTTTATATATCTACAATAGAAACTATTGTCTATTGCTAATAGAAAGATTGTAAATTTAAAAAATTTAACTTAACAACGAATTATAAAGAATTTCCTCTTCCAACCATACTTTTAACAACTGCAATTATTGTAATTATTAAGATTATATTCACTAAAACAATTACATAGATAAACCAGTTTGCTTTCAAGTGATTTGCGATTATTGAACTTGTTGCATTTGATTTTGTTAAAGATAATGCTACTTTTTGTTCTGTTATTTTATCGCCTGAAGTTGATGTAATTGTGAATTCTTTTTCTCCTTCTGCATCAGCATCTATATTAAGCAATATATTAACTGTTTTTGATTCTCCTGCATTAAGAACAAGAGTTTGAGGGTCTATTGATTTTAAGCTTGACCAAGCACTATTTCCAGATACAGATAATATAGATGTTAAAGTTGAAGTTCCTAAATTCTTAACAGTTGCTTTTACTATAACTTGTTTTCCTGGAACTGCTTCTGGAGTAGTTGAATCAAGTTCTGCTGTAATTAAAACATTTGAAGTTATTGTAGCTCCACAATTACCTTTAACTGTAAAAAAAGCATCAGTTTTAGATAAATCATCTTCTTTATTTTGGTATGCATCATCATCACTATACCTATCATCATCATAAGCTTTTAATAAAAGTTTATATGAAGTTTCTTTAATATTTTTTGGGATAGTAAAAGAAATGCTTGCGTCTACTTTATCCATCTTGTCTATTCCATTACTGAAGATAACATCTTTATTAATTCCTAACTCTTTGTTATAAACATTTACAAAAATTTCATCATCAGCTAAATCTTCATCCCCAACATTCCAAACTTCAAAATCTAATGTTGCTTCACTTTCACATTGTAAAGTATCTTCACTAAAAGTTATGCCAGAAAAAATTACAAATGCCTCATCAGTTCTTATCTTAATATCATCTAAAGAAGAAATACAATTAAACTTTTCGTCTTCTGTTCCAGCATCTGAATCATCTGTTTGTCCTTCTGCTTTAATATAAATGGTATAATCTGTATTTCCTGCTATTAATTTATCAGGATCTACATCTAATGTTGCTGTAACTGTTACTTCATTATCATCATAATCTATATCAAATTTATCATCAGATAAATCAAAATCATCTTCATCAAACTTACAAGATTTACTTTTCGTATCAAAAACACAAATTTGTATTTCAATATCTCTAACATCCCAAGCCCCTTTATTTTCTACATCAAAACTTAATTCTACTTTATCTAAAGGATACCAAAAAGATTCATCATCACCATAACCTTCTAATGTATTAATTTCTAAATTTGAAATTGCTAATTTTGCTTTATTATCTAATGAACAAAAAGAAGGTTTTAAAGAAACTTTGATTGTCTGATTCTCAGCGGGAATTGCACTATTTGTTATAACTAAATCTTTAAAATATGCTTCTCCGAAATTAAATTTAGCATAATCAATAGGTAATATAGGCGTAATTGTAAAAGTTCTTGGAATAGTTGAAAGTATTGTTGTTTGGTTTCCAGCTATAGTAAACTGAACTGCATTATTATCTTTATCTAATATAGATAGAGTATTTGCAAAACTAACATTCAAGGGAGTTGCTGCATCTAGATTAGTTACGATAAATGTAACAGAATTTTTTGATTGTGAAAAATCTTCTAGTGTAGAAACAGTAAAATTAACAGCCGCACTTACCATTAAAAGTGAGAAAATTGCTGTTAATAAAAACAATGATAATATTTTTGATTTCATTTTGATGTAATTTTTGAGTTATAACACCTTTATAAAGTTTATGGTTTTGTAAAATATATAAAACTCTTGGTTATTTTAAATGATTTTCTCGTCGGTAAAATTAATTAGAATAAGAAATATCCAGATTAAATTTACACATTTTATGAATTAATCTAAAATTATAAAAGACAAATATCTTTACTTAATTTAGTTATAATTTTCTTTTATTTTTGTTAATAATATAATGATTTATTCGCTTTGAAATTAATTGCTTAGCTTAAAGATTGATTATTTATCTTGATGAACATAAGCCATAGAATTTATGAGTTAATATTATCAAAGGTTATAAAAGATAAAGCACAAAGCTTAAACATCAAAAATTTTAAGATTTTTGTGGCTTAAAAGTTTCAATAGAAACTTTTAAATAATTAATTATAATTCTTAAATAAAAATGGTTGGAGTAATATTAGATACAAATATTTATGGAAAGATTATCGCAGATGATAAAGAGGATTCTTTAAAACTCGTAGAGGCAATTAAACTTGATGAACTTTTTATAATCCATAATGTCAGAAATTTTTAATTTCTGAGCATCCTAAAAACAAGTATATATTGTTCAATGTTTTTTTGATTTTAAAGTTATAAGAGATGAATTAAGGCAAGCTCCAAAAATACTTCCACTTTATGATAGTTTAGTATGCAATACTTCAATACCTATTGATAATCATATAGAAAAAGTAGCTGATTTATATTTTAAAGAATTTAAGAATCTTGGAGGAAATCAAAGTAAAGATAAGAATTTTATGAATGATTTAAGAATTGTTGCTTGTGCAAGTATAAAGGGATTTAATCTAATTTTTTCTGATGATAACAAATCAATGCATAATCCTATTTTAAGAAAGTCTTTTGAAGAAATAAACTTAAAATATAACTACAGAACTCCTAGTTTTTATAGATATACTGATTTGAAAAGAAAATATTTAGGAACAGCTAACTATTAATTTTCGTGCCTGTTCCATAGCTTTAGGGTCATTTCTTATAGTTATAACTATTTCTTGAATTTTCTTAATCTCTTTTGCAGTAGACTTTTGTTTTTTATTTTTCATTTTAAGTTATTTTATATAAACATTCATAACTTATAAATATTCTGGTTAAAGGGGCTTTGCGTCAAAAGTCAATCCTTTAAAATAGAATAATAACTTTGTTTTCTTAGATTATGAATTATTATTCGTGCAGTCAACTGCACGAGTTTAGAAAAAGAATTAAATTTCATTAAAGGTTTATTTTTTCTCTTAAAAGATGAATGAAAACTTTCTGTGTGACTTCTTTGATGATATTCTTTAAGCCAATTTTGAGTGTCATAAAATAATTCTAAAAACATTTTTCTCCAATGAATACTCCCATTCAAATCTAAATTTTTCTTTGGAAAAATAAATGGTTTTATTCCTAATTCAGATATTTTTCTAGTCAATTCTCTATCGACAAAACCTGCATCAAGACATAGGGAAATTCCTTTAACTTTTTCAATCAAAGAATGCATTGTAGGGCATTCTTTATTATTCATTTCAAATGCCTGAACAATCTCCCTTGAATCAACAATTGAAACAAGATAATTTTCAGTTTTCTTTTTATCAGTTTCATAATTTTGTTTTCTTGTTGTTTCTATTCCAGTTCCATCTCCAGAAAGAATTCCATTAGAAGTTTTTGTATTCTCAAAAACTTGCTTTAAAATTTCTAAAACTTCTAAACGACTATAAGCTCTTCCAATTGTCCTATCATCCAAAAAACAAGTTATTCCTACTTTTGACGCAAGAAGATTTATCCATCCTTGAGCTTGTCTTTCAGGTAAACCCAGCAATTCTGCGACGAGAATCGCTTTTGTTAAATCTTTTGGATTAGTTAAGGGTCTACCAAAAGATTTGATTTTTTTAGAATTAAAAGAATCTACAAGAAAAGTTATTTTGTCTAATAATTTAACCTCATTAATTTGTGAAAGGGTGTATTCTTTCCATTCAATTGCCCTTTTCCCCTTACTTTGATAAAATCCTTTTTCTCTTAGTTTAGGAACAAGCCTCCTAAATGCTCTATTTATCACCTTCATAACTACAAAGTAGTGTTCATATTCCTTATCCTTTTCTATACTCTTTTATGTTATATTTCAGTATAGAAAGACTTATTAATGTAGTGTTCATATATTATTTATGTTTATCCGTGCAAATAAAAGAAAAAGTAAAGTGTATTATTATATTGTGAAATCAGAAAGAAAAGGTAAAAAGATAAAACAAAAAGTTCTTCTTTATTTGGGTTCTGCAGAAACAGTTTATAATAAATTAAAGAAAAAATTTAAGTTAAATTAGTTTTGACGCAAAGCCGGTTAAAGGAAAATTAGGAATCGTAAGGAAACCTGGGTTTTCTTAACAAGTCATCTTTCATTAATTTAGTCTTAATTTTTTACTTTTTAATAATGTTGTAAGAACAATATTCAAGAAGATTAACAAGAAGTTTTGTTTGAGTAAAAGCAATATTCTCTTACAAGTCTTCCTGAAACTCATTAACTATACTAATCCTCTTCAAATCTTGAACAATTAAAGCCATAGAATTTATGATTTAATATTATCAAAGGTTTGTGGAGAACACAAAAAGGTTTATAATGCGGTTTGCTTTAATTTACATATACTTAATTTAAATCAAAAAGGAGGTAAAAATGAAAACAAAATCAAAGAAAAATTTAGTTGGTGCTTGGGCTTTTCTAATAGGAATTGTTTTAGCTTTAGTAATAGGATTATTCAGTAATTATTTTGTTGCAATGACTCAAGAAATAATATTAGGAACATTATTATTTTTGGGGTTAGCTGTTGGGTTCTTTAATATAACTAATAAAGAAAGTTCAAAATTCTTATTAGTGTCTATTGCTTTAGTTATTGCATCTTATATTGGTTATAGTGTAATGGCAATAATACCTCAAATAAGTAATATTCTTAATGCATTACTCGTATTATTGATACCTGCTATTATAATAGTAGCACTAAGAAGTTTATTTGAAATAGCAAAGAACTAAGGAAAGGTGGTTTATTTTTTTACTTTTGATTATTTAGAGAATTATACTATTAAAATTAGGAAAAACAAGTCTTAATCCTAATTTTCTTTTATTTTTGTTAATGTTTAATACTATCTTTAGGTTTCATATTCTTTAAGATTTGAATGATTAAATTGTATAATCTCTAACCTTCCTTAATTACCTCATCTCCAAAACTGGTAAAGATCATAAGATATTAAAAGAAAAAAGATAATTAGGTTAGCGAAGCTTCCTGATTATTGTAGATGAATCGATATTAGAAAAAATAAGTTAACAAGAGATTTAAAAATACTCTTTTGTTCATACAATCATGTTACCTAAATGGCATGTATTGTTGGGTTTTGTATTTAGTTATATTATATATTGGTTTAGTTCAATGACTATTTTTCAGGCGAGTCTAATTTTTTTAGCATCTATTTTTATTGATGTAGATCATTATTTTTGGTATGGGTTTAAGAAAAAAGATTGGAATCTAAAAAATGCTTTTTATTGGAATAAAGCCCTTCCAAAAAATCACAAGCCAATTATGCATATATTCCATACAGTAGAATTTCTTCTTCTTGTAGCTATTCTTGTTTATTTTTTTAATCCTTTTTTATTTATTTTAATTGGAATATTACTTCATTCAGCTCTTGATTTAATAGAAATATTTTATAATAAAAAAATTGGTTGCAGAGAGTTTTGGTTGATAAGATATTTAATTTATGATAAAAAAAAATATTTTTAAATTGTTTTAATAAATTAGTATTTACTAAAAATAAAATTATCAGAATAATTTTCCTTCATCTAAAAATTTCTTGTAAGTCTCGATATTTCTTTTAATGCCCTCAAATAATTTTATTTTTGGAGAATAACCTAATTTTTGAATCTCAGAAATGTCTAAATATACTTTTTGAGGCTGAGCCTTTTCTTTTTCTTTAAATATTATTTCACTTTTACTTCGTGTTTCTTTAATTATGTATTTGGCTAAATCATAAATGTTTGTTTCTTCATTTCCACTGATATTATACTCTTTATTCCATTGTGGATGATTTATTGCTAATAATGTTCCTTCAACAAAATCTTCTAAATGAGTAAAATCTAGAGTTTTTGTTTTAGGATTTCCATAAATAACTAAATCCTTCCCTAATAAGGCATTTTTAATAAAAATATGTACTAATCTTTGAGTTTCGTCTAATGCATCTCCCCCATATACTGTAGATGGTCTAATGATAAGATAATTAATTCCGTAGCATTCTTTATAAGCCTTACAAAGTTCTTCGCCATATAATTTTCCTGCGGTATATGGATTTTTTTCAGGGCTTAGAGTTCTTGAAGAAGATAAAAATGCCATTTTAGGAACATTATTTTTTCTGCAGAATTCTAAAACTTTAAAAGAATTAATCCCATTTAGATGTCCTAGTTCTGGTTCTTCAATGCACTTATTAATCTTACAAAAAGCAGCGGTATGTATAGTCATATCTATCTGAACAGGAGGCAGATAATCATCTAAAAAATTAGTATCCTTACCTTCTTTTTTATCTAATCCTAAGATAATCTTATGCCCTTCGTTTTCTAATCTCGTTTTTAATAACTTTCCAATAAGCCCTTTATGACCTGTTAAAATTAAATTCATAAATTCTATATCAAAATATGTTTTTTAAAGATTTATGTAATCTATTTAAGAGGGTTTTATTTTTTAATTTAAAAAGATATATTTTTATATGGATAAAATTAATAATCTTTTATGAAAATCTCAATAATCATCCCATGTTATAATGAAGAAAATAGAATCTTAAAAACTTTAAATAAAATTAAAGATTATTTAAAAAATAAAAAAGAAGATTTTGAAATTTTAATCGTTGATGATTGCTCAAAAGATAATACTTTAAAAATTGTTGAAAATTTTAATTTACCTATAAAAATATTAAAAAACGAAATAAATCACGGAAAAGGATATTCTGTAAAAAAAGGAATTTTAAATAGTTCTGGAGATATAGCTTTATTTATGGATGCAGATTCTGCAACAGATATAAATGAATTGGATAAATTTCTTCCTTATTTTAAAGAGTATGATATGGTTTTCGGATCAAGACATATAAAAAAAAATTCTATTAAAGTCCCTCAAAGTGGGATAAGAAGATTTTTTGGATTTGGTGCACATAAATTGATTCATTTAGTAATAAGGACTAAAGTTAATGATACTATGTGTGGATTTAAAGCATTTAATAAAAAATCAAGAGTTTTATTTGAGAAACAACTTAATGAAAGATGGGGTTTTGATTATGAACTAATTTTTTTGGCAAAGAAATTTGGTTTTAAAATAAAAGAGGTTGCAGTAGAATGGAGAGATGATTCTGAAAGTAAAGTTACTGCTAAAGGATATTTAAAAGCATTAGTAGAACTTTTTAATATAAGATTAAATGATTTTCTTGGAAAATATAAATAATCTTATTAAATTATACAAACATAATATTCTTGGTTAATATTTGATACTAGGTACTTCTTAGATTTATATATGGGTTCTTCACAAACAATAGAAGAATTTAATTTATTCTTTTCTGACCTTATATCTTTTCTGCTATCCGAACTATAAAAACTAAGTGCAGCTTCTGTATAAGCATCATTTGTGGTAAACTTTTCGTTAAAATTTTTATCTTCTTTTAAAAAATCATTTACTTTTCTTATTTCTTGATCTTTATAATGGAAATTTACAGAATAAATAATGCTAGTAAATATAGATAGAATAATAATGCCCAAAACCACTAAATACAATCCTCTTCTAATTATATTCTTGTTTATGTTTTCAATGAATTTTAGTCCAAAAAAGAAATATATAAAATAAAATGAGAACATGTATCTTCCAAAATCATGAATAAAATGAAATGGAGAGAAAAATGAAAGCCAGATTACCATTGAGAGAATGGGTAATATTAAATAAATATATCCGATATATTTTTTAAAATATTTAACAGAGCCTGCTAAAACACAAATTGTGAAAATGCTTACAAAACCCATAAAGAAGACATAGTAAGCTTTTGAAATTAGACTGATTATTCCTTGATAACCTGCTTTAGTTAAAGTGGTTGATGCAGGGATTCTATAAGCCATTTCCAAAATTCCTTTAAGATAATCTAATTTTATCTTAAAATCAAAAAAACCATCTTGTGCAAAACCTTTTCCATAAGCACCATTTCCTCCAATTAGCATACCATAAATATAATAATTTTTAATCATCCAAGGCAGGTATAAACAAAAACTTAATAATAAAGCAGAAATTAAAATAAATTTTTCTTTCTTATCTCTCTTATTTAAAAGAGTGTATAAAAAAAATCCTACAAAAATGAGCAATCCAGAATCTTTAGTATACAATAAAAGAGTAGATAAAATAGTTATTAAAATTCCTATTTTAAAATTAGCTCTTTTTGATTCAAATATATAAAACAGGCTTAATGTAAAGAATAAAACTAAAAATTCTTGCATAACTGTTGTAGAAGTTAAAAGAGAGTATACATTAAAGAGAAATAATCCTAATAAAAATATTTTGCTGATATTGTTTAATTCTATTTTCTTTAAAATCATTAAAAAAAAGAATACTGACCCTAAGAAAAACAAAAAAGGTATAAATTTCCAAAAAAATTCTAATAAATTACTATTAAAGAACAGAATGGGTATCGCATTAAGTGTACTTAAAAGAAGAGGGGTATAAAATGTTAAATCTCCATCTATTATTCTATAACTATCTGGAATATATCTCTGAACAGGGTCTGCCCACATACTTATAGGATTAAAAAATAAAAGAAAAATTCTTATGATTATTGCAATTAAAACAAATGCAACTATTATCTTTTGGTAGTTTATTCTTATCATCTCATTTTTAATCCACTGATCTTTAAATCTTTTGCTATTGAAGACTTAATTGTTTATAAGCGAATATTTAAATATATTCTTCTTTTGAAAAATTAAATGAACTCTAAAAAACAAATAGTCTTTATAGAAAGTTATTCTACTGTTATGACTTATAAGATTGCTAAATTATTTAAAAAAAATGGTTACGAAACAGTCTTAATTAGATTATTAGAACAAAAACTATCTGATGATAAATTTTATAGTGATGCTTATGATAAAGTCATAAATTTTAATATTTCTTCAACAAAAATTTCTCTTAAAGATTCTTTAATGAATATGAAAACTTCATTTAATTTAATAAAGTCTGTTTTTATTGCATTTATTCAAATATCTAAATTAAAACCCTACACAATATTTGGAAAGGCAAATCCTAATTGGCCAATTGCATTTTTTAGAATTTGGTTTAGAAAATTTCCTTTTATCTATTTTCCATATGATATTCATGTTCATTGGTATTCTTCTACAAAAATTGCTAAAAAAAGAGGAATCTCCAAATTTGAGATTTTTTCAGAAAGATTTTGTTTTGAACATTCAGATGGAATAATGCATAAAGGCTCTCCTGAAGAGTTAAAATATCTAAATGGAAGAATGCTGGGAAAAAATATTAGACTTCCAAAAAATCAAATCACCTTTCATCCCTATTGTTCTAAAGAATTTTGTGTTCCTATAAACAAAAATAAATTATCTAAAGATGATGGAGAACTACATTTTGTTCACATTGTTAGTGGAGGGGAACTTAAAAAATCTAATTACATTCCATTTTTTAATTTCGGTAAAAATATTATTAAGCATAAAATTCACTACCATCTTTATATAAGTCAAGTTTTAGGTTCTGGAAAAAATGAGGTTAATGAATTTTTAAAAGAATGTAAAAAGGAAAAATATTATAAATATTTTCACATCCATTCACCTCTTAACCCTAAAGAAATTGTTCAAGAAATCTCAAAATATGATTTGGGTATACTTTCTTCTTTTCAATCTGAATATGTAAAACAAGAACTAGAACCTAAATTTTGCACAGGAAATAAATTTGCAACATATCTTGAAGCAGGAATTCCTATTTTTTGTTCCTCTAACCTAGATTTCTCTTACAAGCTCTGTAAGGATTATCGCGTACTCCCTTTTATTAATTCGAATAGTGAAGATTTTCAGCAAATAGTCTCTAAATTAAATCCAAAAAAATTAGAAAAAAATATTATAAAAGCAAGGCAAAATTTTGATATGGATAAAAACTTTCCAAGACTAGAGGAATTTGTTAGAAATATTGTTAATCAAAAAAATAGATAGAAGGTGCTCAGATTATAACAATGTTTATAAATTAATTTAAAATTCTTAGATTATGGAAATATTATTGGTGGTTCCTAGATATAGTCTAACTAATAAAAAGGATTATGATTATTATTTTCCCTTAGGTTTGGGATATATTTCTTCAGCCTTAAAAAAAGCAAACCATAATGTGGATTGTCTTAATTTAA